>NZ_JAMYOY010000020.1:0-128823 GCF_040320115.1 Mesorhizobium sp. M0802 | reverse complement strand
AAATTGCTCTCTGTTTTTTTAATTTTGGCACCCGGGTGTGGCCCGGCGCGTGCTTCTGGCCCCGCCACATACCCCGCACCCGGTGGGTCGTCCTCGCCTCAACAACACCCGAAACACCCCGACTCTGAATCAAGGGAATAGAGCATGATGTCGGCCGAAAACCGCTCACACTTTTCGGCATCATGCTCTGGACCAGGCGAATTCTTGCCTTGAAACGCAAGCTTCGGGTTTCTAGGGTCTCGCCGCAGCTACATAAGGAATCCCGGATGCCCCGTTCTGTGATCGAAGCGATCGGCAACACGCCCCTGATCCGCCTCAACAAGGCCTCGGAGCAGACCGGCTGCGAGATCCTGGGCAAGGCCGAGTTCATGAATCCCGGCCAGTCGGTCAAGGATCGCGCCGCCCTGTTCATCATCCGCGACGCCGAACAGCGCGGGCTGTTGAAGCCGGGCGGGGTCATCGTCGAAGGCACGGCAGGCAATACCGGCATTGGCCTGACGCTGGTTGCCAAGGCGCTGGGCTATCGCACAGTGATCGTTATTCCCGACACCCAGAGCCAGGAAAAGAAGGACACGATCAAGCTGCTTGGTGCCGAGCTGATCGAAGTGCCGGCGGTGCCTTACAAGAACCCCAACAATTACGTGAAACTGTCGGGGCGGTTGGCCGAGCAGATGGCGAGGTCGGAGCCGAACGGCGCGATCTGGGCCAACCAGTTCGACAACGTTGCCAATCGCGACGGCCATATCCGCACCACGGCGGAAGAAATCTGGATGCAGACCGGCGGCAAGGTCGACGGTTTCGTCTCGGCGGTGGGTTCGGGCGGAACGCTGGCCGGCGTCGCCTTCGGGCTGAAGGCCAAGAGCAGCAACGTCAAGATCGCGCTCGCCGATCCGCTGGGTGCGGCGCTCTATTCCTTCTACACCAGTGGCGAATTGAAGTCCGACGGCAGCTCGATCACCGAAGGGATAGGGCAGGGGCGCATCACGGCAAATCTCGATGGGTTCACGCCGGACTTCTCGTTCCAGGTGCCGGACGAAGAGGCGCTGCCGATCGTCTTCGACCTGATCCAGGAAGAAGGCCTGTGCGTCGGCGGTTCGACCGGCATCAACATTGCCGGCGCGATCCGGCTGGCGCGCGAGCTTGGCCCCGGCCACACCATCGTGACCATCCTTGCCGACTATGGCACGCGCTACCAGTCGAAGCTGTTCAACCCGGAATTCCTGCGTGAGAAGAACCTGCCGGTGCCGGGCTGGATGGATGAGCGCAGCACAATTTCGGTGCCGTATGAGAAGGTCGCCTGATGGCGCACAGAACAGAAGCGCTGTTTCGCGACGACGCCTATCTCAGAGAGGCTGACGCCACCGTTGTCGCCATCAACGAGCGCGGCGGCATCATTCTCGACCGGACCATCTTCTATGCCACATCGGGCGGCCAGCCTGGCGATACCGGCACATTAGAGCGCGCGGACGGCAGCCGCATCGCCATTGCCGCCACCATCACCGGCGAGACCAAGGACGAGATCATCCATGTGCCGGCGCCGGAGCAGCCGGCACCCGAGGTGGGCGAGCGGGTGAAACTCGCCATCGACTGGGAGCGGCGGCATCTCCTGATGCGCATGCACGCAGCTTGCCATTTGCTCACCGTCGTCTGTCCGTTTCCGATTACCGGTGCTGCGGTTTCCGAAGATGACAGCCGCGTCGACTTCGACGCTCCCGATGCCGGCTTCACCAGGGAAGACGTCACCGCCGGGCTGATGGAGCTGGTGCGGGCCGATCATCCGATCTTCGTCAGGCTGATCACCGACGAGGAACTGGCAGCCAATCCTGGCCTGGTGAAATCCAAGACTGTCCGGCCGCCCGCCGGCACCGGCAAGATCCGCCTGGTCTGCATCGGCGACAACGCTTCGATCGACAGCCAGCCCTGCGGCGGCACCCATGTCAAAAGCACCGGCGAAGTCGGTGAAATCCATATCGGCAAGATCGAGAAGAAGGGCCGCGAAAACCGGCGTTTTCGCATTCGCTTCGGACCGCTGCCGGTGAATTAGGGTCAAATAGCACGTGGCCTCTATATTGCTCAGCCGGTCTGAGACACCTTGGCTTAACCAAGGTGTCGGAAACTGGACGGTGATCGCTCAACCCATGCTTCGATCTGGTCGGTGACAAACTTGGCTGCTTGATGGTGGATGAAGTGGCCAGCCCCGGGCAAAGCAATCACGGCGGTAACGTTGTCGACTTCTCGGAAGGTCCCGTCAAAAGCGCTTGACGGCACATAGGGATCGTCGGAGCCAAACAGCACAAGGGTCGGCGCCTTGACCAAAGGCAGCTGGCCCAGATCCGGCACCCTGCCAAGCGGTATGTTGGCCCTGTAGTAGCCCAGCATCGCTTCCGGATCGGATCGCCTGAGCGAATCTGTCAGGGCCTGCCTGTCCTGCGGATCGGCGACCCAGGTGGCGAGTTTGTCGATGTCCAGCATCTGGGTGGCGCCCGGGACCTGGAAGCCACGTACATATCCGATGATCTCGGCATTGGCCGGATCGGCGACCGCACGCAGATAGTTGCGGGGGTGCGGTGCCGACAGCAGGATGAGATGGCGCACGACCTGCGGCACGCGTATGGCCAGCCACCATGCGATGATGCCACCCCAGTCATGGCCGACAATAGCGGCCTGGGTCAGCTTTTCCGCTGCAAGAACAGCCAGCACGTCGTTGACCAGGTGGGTCAGCGCATAGTTGCCATGGCCTTGTGGTCCATCGCTTTGTCCGAAGCCCCTCAGGTCCGGCGCGATCACCCGATATCGGTCGCAGAGCGCTTGCATCTGCCGGCGCCAGCCCATTCCGTGATCCGGAATGCCATGCAGAAACACAATCGGCGGGCCTGAGCCCGCCGCTGTGTAGTGCAGTTTGACGTTGCCATTGACGGCAACCCTAGATTCAAACGCCACTTCCTGTTCCGTCAATTGCAATCCATTCGAAGCAGTAGTCCGAGCTGGGAGGCTCGAACCGCCGGCCTACATCTTGACTTCGAGGCGCAGGAACGGGCCGTTGAATGTCTGGGTGCTCTTGTCCGCCATCTCAAGCAGATTGTGCCACTGTTCGACCCGATAGCCTGCGGTGAACGTGGTATTTTCCCACGGTTTGAAAGTCACGCCACCGGAAAGGTCTATGCTGGTAACAACCTTGTTGGAATGCTGGCTTTCGCTGACGTTGATATCTGGATCAGGAGTAGGATCGCTTGGATCGCTCTCATGTTCGTGGAGGCTAAACTTGTCCGTCCGTCGGCCCCACATAGCCGAGCCCGAAACCGCACCGGTAAGACCCCACGTCTCACCCAGCGGATAGTAGACTTCGGCGCCGAGGCGCGGACCGATGCCGTAGAACTCGGATGAGCCAAGCTTGTCAGCGTTGCCGCCCTTGTCGGCCGGATCATTGGGAGTGGCGCTCACATTGAAATTCAGCTTCTCCTTGGAGTGCAGCAAGCGCAGACCGCCGAAGAATCGGATGTCGGCGCCCTGCGCCTCGACATGCTTGCCGATATCGAAGTCGAGCGTTTGGAAATTGTAGCTGTTGCCGAACGACAGGCCGATGACGCCGCCACTTTGCGGGACATTCAGACTAAAGTCGTTGTCCTGGCCGGCGTGAAAAGTACCAGCGAGCCTCCAGTCCACATCCGAAGAAATCGCTTTGGTGAGCGCCACTGATCCGTAGAGATCGCCGAAATCATTGCCACTGCCGAGCTTGTCGCTGGTATCGCCAAGCTTGTCGACGTTGGATTGATAGACCGCGCCTTCGAAGGCAATCTTGATGCGGGAATCGACCACTGCAGGATCGGTTACCTGTGCATCGGCGGCATGAGCCGCGACCACACCAACTGATGTCACCGAAGCGGCAGACGCTGCAACCGTAGCAAGAAGCTTACTTGAAACCTGATTTCGCATTTTTCCCCGCCTGGAATCGATCTGAATTGATATTAGCCCACTCGCACACTACCGCAGCGGCACCTTTCGTCATAGCTGCCATAATCATTTATCGGGCAGTGTTACGCGTTTGCCACAGAACCCGTTTTATCTCTGCGAATCGAATGTGATAGCGTAGGAGTTTCTGGTCGAGATGTCGGCGCTGGCCGCCTGGTGTCTACGGCTGCGCGGGGGGCATCGATGGACGACCGGATACAAATCGAAAGCGTTCTCAACAACCTCGTCTATGCGCTTTTTGCTCATGGCGGGCAGGCGGAAACGAGTGGTCGGCCCAGCGACTTCGGCAACATGGTTGTCTTTGACAATCCGGAAGCCGTCGACACAATCGTCAAGGCGCCGGAGCTCTTTCGGAAGAACTTCTCCCTGATCTCGGCGCTCGGTTTCAGCCGTTTCAACACGAACGATCAGGATTGGTCGGTCCGGCGTACCATCACCCAGGACGTCTATTTGGCGGCCGCCAAGCCGGCGCAGCAGCATCCCGTTGCGGAAATCTTCGCCACCTGTCTGTCCAGTAGCGACGCCACGCTACCAGCCATCCAGCAAGCGTTGTTCGCCGCGTCGATGACCATATTTTACAGGGCGTTCGGCCTTGTTCCCGATATGGCGGCGACGCTGTTGCTGCTCGACAGGGTCCGCGACGTTCTGAGGCGTCTCCAATATTATTCCTGGGTGACGCCGACGACCGCCGAACGTGGGAACGCTATCCAGGACGCTCGCGCGGTGGTCGCCGATTTCGCATCGCTGCTGATGGCGGATCCCCGCGCCGCTGCGGAGATGGACCGCTTTAGAAGCGAAGCCACAGATATCGAAGGCTTCTCGCCGGTGGAGGAGTTTGTCATGAACTTCTTCGCAGGCGTCGAGACATCGGTGACGACCGCACTTTGGGTGATCGATAGACTGGGGGCAAACCAGCAGGTGCAAGACCGTATCCATGCCGAGGTTCTCTCGGGCGATGCGCAGACGCCGTATACCGATTGCATGATCAACGAAACGATGCGCTTTTTCCCTCCGATTCCGTTCCTGACCCGGGAAGTCGGTGCCGATACGGTTCTCGAAGGTCGGCGTCTCTACGCCGGGCAATTGATCATGGTGTCGATCGTCGGCGTGCACCAGAACCCGGCTTTCTGGTCAAACCCGCGTGTCTTCGATGCCAGCCGGAAGGAGTTCCTCGACAACAGCTTTGATCGGAGGGCCTTCATTCCTTTCCTCACCGGACCGCGCATGTGCGGTGGCGCACGTCTCGGCCGGCTGGAAGTTCGGGAGGCAGTCCTTGCCATTGTGCGCCAGTTTGCTTTTAGCCGGGCCGACGATGTCATCCGGTTCGACTATGCGCTGGCACTGCGCCCGGCGCAGGGTGCCTCCGTCAGTGTTTCGCGTCGATGAAACGCAGGGTCAGGCATGGTCCTGCCAAAAGCGAGCGACATAGTCCCCAAATTGCCTTTTGATCATCGCCTTGAGTTCGGTATCATGCGCATAGCGCGCACCCGTCGATACGGCTTTTGATTTCAACTCGAAACCTGGGAACCAGTTGCTCATCGTGGCGGAAACGTTTTCCTGCTGGTTGGCGATGAAGTCCTCGTAGCAGACCTCAGCCACTCTGCTCTGATCAAGGGTGTTCAGGTAATTTTTCCACCTGATTTCGCTGTCGAAAATATGTTGGGCGGTATCCCTGGCAACCCTCTCGGTCAAAATTGTCACCTTGGGGATTCCAGGCAGCGTCTCCCGACTGTCGAACGGCTGGCCAGTATGGAGCATCGAAAGCAGGCTTATGGTTTGATCCACCTTGTTTCTTCTTGAGAGGAAGACATAGAACGAGTTGCCGTCGTCATTGCCGATTGAATTGCGTGCGAATGGCAGGTTTTCAAAAAAGATCTTGGCGGCGAACACACCGTTCTCAGTCCTTTTCGCCAGGAGCTGGCGACCATAGGCCATTGCCCGCTCGTTGAGTTTTTCAAGATCAATTGTGTTGTCGGCCGACCAGCGTATCATCAGCGGCAAGGCATACTGCCACTGAAAATACTCGGTTGGGATTCCCAAGCCGAACTGTTGCAAGGTTTGGCAATAGGAATGCCCGGCCGTTCGCGGAGTGGTGCAAATCAGGATCTTGGCGGGATTTTCGCTTGAGCTTTGGCGATCATAGGTCGCCGAGATGTATTCACTGTACAAATCGTCGAAATGCATATCCGGAACCAACCCACAATCACACGCCAGATTTAGGCCGCAGACAGGAACCCCAGGATGAGCAGAGCCTGGTCCAGCGTCATCAGCGATGGCGGATCGCCAGCATCGATGTTGTCGACAAGCCACAGATCAGGCCGTGCGAGCCGTGTGCGCTCGATGGCCTGCCGGTCGACGAATTGGCTGTCGCGGCCGTACATCAACAGAACGCGGGCGTCGATCTTGGCAGCGATTGGGAAAAGATCGTATTGGCGGCCGGTCAGTGCGCCAAAATTTCCCGTCGTTGCGGGGTCATAGGCGAGCCGGAAGCCCTCGGGACCGGCTGCGATCCGGTTCTCCACATAGCGATTGAACACTGCGTCCTCGACCGGCCCCATGAGGGATCTGGTGGTGGCCAGATAGTCCTTGGCAGCCGCACGGCTCTCAAATTTAAGCGCACTTTCCTTCATGACGTCGTCTCTCATAGCGTCGACCTTAGGTCCGCCGAGCATTGGAACGTCGTTGAGAACGATTTTCGTGGCCTTGGAGCGAGTCATGTGCAGAAACAACAGCAAGATCGTGCCGCCCCACGAAGTGCCGATGAAGTGGTTCTCCGTGCCGGCGAACTCGCCAAGCGCGCGCAGGCACTTGGAATAGACGTTGATGTCGTAGCCGGAGCCCAGATAGGCGCTACGCCCGCGCCCCAACAGGTCTGGGCAGACAACCAGGAAACCATTGCGGCACAAGAATGTGGCGAGGTAGTTAAAATCGGCACCATTGCCGGTGAAGCCGTGAAGGCAGAAAACTGTGGCGTGAGGCGTGCCGGCTGGCCGCCAGATGCGCACGAACATCGCGGCATACCGGTCATCCAGCCGGATAAGTATTTCTTGCGTCAGTGCCTCGGCAGGCTTGGCCGAACTCATCAGATGTCGCGCTTGCGGACGGCACGCTTGACCGAGCCGCGGTTGTCAATGAAGTCGCGTTTCCAGAACACCGACTTGTCAAGGTTTATGAGCTTGGCGTTCTTGATAAGTGGCAGGATATGGGACGAAGACCGCGTCGCCAGCACCGTGACGGCGGTAGCGTCGCCGCCGGGAAAAGGATTGAGCGGACCGCCATTCTTCGCCCATGCCTCCGCTATCTCGCGACTGGTCTGGATCCATCCAACGTAGGCCACGATAACGTCGTCGATCGAGCCGATCATATGTGTCTGCTGATCCATTTGATAGCGTAGCGTCTTCACCATCAAGCCGAATTCGTAACCATCGAAAGGCGGATAGTGTGCAAGAAAATTGCAAACAAGCCCGAGCGAAGCCGGATTGCTCGGAGTTCGGGAAAACAAGAGATTGCTCATGTCGAGATTTTATTGACCCCGCCCATCCCAGATCATAACCATCACTCCGTACTCGCGACGAAACACGAAAACAATCAGAATCAACACACTGCTGCGGCTGACTACGTCGTGCGCTCGCTGCGCATTCAGATTGTCGGGCCAAACAGGATCCGGAACCGAATGGCCGCCAAAATATAGTAGTCGGCCAACAAGGCAGGAGAACAACGATGGCCGATGACAGCCCTTTCACAGTCGATGCGGACTGGTTGCAGAGCCGTCTTGGCGAGCCCGGCCTGACGATCGTCGATGCATCCTGGTATCTGCCGGCGCAGAAGCGCGATGCGCGCGCCGAGTATGAGGCAGCGCATATTCCGGGTGCGCGCTTCTTCGACCAGGATGCGGCCTCGGACCCAGATGCCAAGCTGCCGCACACGCTGCCTTCGCCGCAGCATTTCGCGCAATATGTCGGCGCCATGGGTATTTCGGCCGACGACACCATCGTCGTCTATGACGGTCCGGGCTTCTTCTCGGCGCCGCGCGCCTGGTGGATGTTCCGTGTCATGGGCGTGTTCCAGGTCTACGTGCTGGATGGCGGCTTCGACCGCTGGAAGGCGGCCGGCCGGCCGGTGACGGCGGAGCCGACCAAGATCGCGCCAAACGTGTTCCACGCAGATTTCGACGCCGCCCGCGTCGCCAGCCTAGCCGACATGCGTCGCATCGTCCAAACGAAAGAAAGCCAGATTGCCGACGCCCGTGGCGCCGGCCGTTTCACCGGCACCGAGCCTGAGCCTCGCGCCGGCGTTCGCTCCGGCCACATGCCCGGCGCGCACAATTTGCCTTATTCGGCGCTGTCACAGAATGGCGCGCTGTTGTCGAAGGACCAGTTGCGCAAGGCCGTTGAGGGTGCCGGTATCGATCTGTCGAAACCGGTCGTCACCTCTTGCGGTTCCGGCATAACGGCGGCCGTCGTCACTCTGGCGCTGGAGACGCTCGGTCACACCGACAACCGGCTCTATGACGGCTCATGGACGGAATGGGGCGGGCTGGCAGACACGCCTGTGGTGACGGGCAAGGAATGATGGCGATGGAAAATGGCGCGCTGGACGACATCGAGGTTACGGTCACGTTTCTGGAAATGCATGTGCCGCCGGCCTATTCACCGCCGCTGCCCTACAACAGGCAGATCGCGCTGTTGAAGACCAAGGACATTCCGCTGCATTTCTACCGCTATCTGATGGATCGGGTGGGGCGCAAATGGCATTGGGTCAATGTGCTGCGGTTGCACGATGAAGAGCTTGCGGCCGGCATTCACCGCGAGGACCGCGACATCCGGGTGCTTTATCTTGACGGCGCGCCGGCCGGGTTCTTCGACCTCAAGCCGCATCTGCCGGAAGAGGTCGAGCTCGCTTATTTCGGCATGATGGAGCATGCGACCGGGCTAGGCATCGGCCGCTGGTTCCTGGGCGCGGCGGTCGCCGCCGCCTGGTCGTATCAGCCGAAGCGGGTGACGGTGCAGACCTGCACGCTCGACCATCCGGCGGCCTTGCCGCTCTACCAGAAGCTCGGTTTTGCGCCGGTGGCGCAAAAGAAGGAGATCGTGCATCCGCTGTCGTTCTCCGAGCGCTCGGCCAGCGTCATGAGGCCATGACATCCTAATTAGCCGGCTTGTTTGCGAGACCGACCGCCATCGCAGATTCATCGAGATTTCGATAGCACCGGCTGATGATACCCAATTGACGCTTCGATACTTGGCAGGAATCGGGTGGGAAGCATCGGCTTGGATGCATAATTTCTGGTCAACGACACCGGAGATTTCTGCCATGACCATTCAGTTCAAAGCCCTGCCAACCCAGGAGGTCAGAGCCCTGCAGTTTGGAGGCCCGGATGCCTACGGCCACACGCCCGAGCGAAAGATTTCCGACGGCGACGGCATCCCTTGCCGGCACTGTCTGAAGAACATCGCCGCGGGCGACGTCTATCTGTTCTGGCCTATCGCCCATTCCCGGATCTGCAGCCTTACGCTGAAACTGGTCCGATCTTCCTGCATGCGGAAGAATGCGAACGCGCCCCCGAGACCGAGCAGCTGCCAGAGGTGCTCGAAAGCCCCGACTACATCGTGCGTGGCTATGACGGGGATAATCCCATCGTCTACGGCAGTGGCGGCGTCATCCTGACCTCAGCAATCACGGCGCGGGCCGAAACCCTGCTCGAACGCGACGATATCGCCTACGTCCATGTCCGCTCGGCACGCAACAATTGCTATCAGTGCCGAATCGAACGTGCCTGACAAAAAAATGCCCGCCGTTTGTCTGGCGGGCAGTTGGGAACCGTGTGACGGCTCGATCCGTCAAGTTGGCACCCCTGTCTGTGCAGGTTTTTCGGATGGCTGATGTGAAACGCTTCACACAGCGCCCGCGACTATCGCCGGCACACGGTGGCGCGCCGACTGGCGGCGAACTGTCGTACTGCCGTCGCATTCATACGTTAAAAGGTCGATGGATTGCCGACCGCGGATGAACCGGCGGGGATCTCGATATCGAGGAAGCGGGGCTTTGGCTCCGCTTTTTTGTTGCCGGCGTTTTGCCCGCAAGAAAAAACCCACCGGGATGAGCCGGCGGGCTGACGGGAGCAAGTCTTCCCAATTTAGGTGAGATCAGGATTTAGGTGGGGTCAGGCAGCCAGAACCACTTTCGGTTCGACCAGCTCATAGCCGAGTGCTTCGGCGACGGCGCGATTGGTGATCTTGCCCCTGTGGACATTGAGGCCGTTGCGCAAATGGTGGTCGTCGACCAGCGCCTTCAGGCCCTTGTCGGCCAGCTGCAGGCCATAATGCAGCGTCGCGTTGTTGAGCGCGTGCGCCGAGGTCACCGGCACGGCTCCCGGCATGTTGGCGACGCAGTAGTGGATCACGCCGTCGACCTCATAGGTCGGCTCGGCATGGGTAGTGGCGTGCGAGGTCTCGAAACAGCCGCCCTGGTCGATAGCGACGTCGACCAGCACCGAGCCTTTCTTCATGCCCGACAGCATTTCGCGGGTCACCAGCTTGGGTGCAGCAGCACCCGGGATGAGCACGGCGCCGACGACGATGTCGGCCGAGAAGCATTCTTCCTCAAGCGCCTCGACTGTGGAGTAGCGGGTGTGGACGCGGCCTGTAAAGAGGTCGTCCAGCTGGCGCAGGCGCGGGATTGAGCGGTCGATGATGGTGACGTCGGCGCCGAGGCCGACCGCCATGCGGGCGGCATGCAGGCCGACGACGCCGCCGCCGAGCACGGCGACCTTGCCGGGCAGTACGCCGGGCACGCCGCCGAGCAGCACGCCGCGGCCACCATTGGCCTTCTGCAGCGCGGTCGCGCCGGCCTGGATCGACAGGCGGCCGGCAACTTCCGACATCGGCGCCAAGAGCGGCAGGCCGCCGCGGTCGTCGGTTACGGTCTCATAGGCGATTGCGGTGACGCCGGACGCGAGCAGGCCCTTGGTCTGCTCCGGATCCGGGGCCAGGTGCAGATAGGTGTAGAGGATCTGGCCCTCGCGCAGCTGCGCCCATTCGTTGGGCTGCGGCTCCTTGACCTTGACGATCATGTCCGACTTGGCGAACACGTCGGCGGCGGTCCTGGCGATGGTGGCGCCGGCGGCGCGGTAGGCATTGTCATCGGCGCCGATGCCAGCGCCGGCGCCGCTTTCGACCAGCACTTCATGGCCATGCGCGACATATTCGCGGACGGAGCCCGGCGTCAGGCCGACTCGGTATTCGTGGTTCTTGATTTCCTTGGGGCAGCCGACGCGCATAGTCTTCTCCTGATCCGGCCCTTCGGGCTCGTTCCCTGTATCAACCGAGTGAACCACGAATCGTTGCGCAGGTGTTTGCGAATGCGCTTGCGCGGGGTCACGCGTTTCGATAATCGTTGCGCGAAATCAAGGAAATTTCGCAGGAATCACGAGAAATGCCGCTCGACAGGATCGATATCGCCATTCTCGAGGCACTGCAGAAGGATGGCCGCATACCCAATGCGGCGCTCGCCGAAAGGGTCGGCCTGTCGCAGTCGGCCTGTTCGCGCCGGCTCGACAATCTGGAGAAATCCGGCACCATCCGCGGCTATCACGCCCGGCTTTCGAATGCAGCGCTCGGCCACCAGATGACGGCGATCGTGCACATATCGCTGTCGGGACAATTCGAAAAGACGCTGTCGGATTTCGAGGCGGCGATCAGGCGCTGCCCCAATGTGCTGTCGTGCCACCTGATGTCGGGCGAATACGACTACATTCTGCGCATCGCCGCCAAGGATTTGGTCGACTATGAGCGCATCCACAAGGAGTGGCTGTCGGCAATGCCGCATGTGACCAAGATCAACTCATCGTTCGCCTTGCGCGAGATCGTCGATCGCACGGCGATGGGGATGAAGCCGGAACTGGCCTAGCCCTGAGCAGCCTCGGTCACCAGCCGGTCCATCGGGATGTCGTGTGGCTGCGGGTAGATGGTGGCTATGCGCTGCAGTTCGTAGCCGACGCCGATGACCAATGGCTTGAACGGCATGGCAGCCAGCGTGCGGTCGAAGAAGCCACCGCCATAGCCCAGGCGGTAGTTTCGCGGGTCGATGCCGACGATCGGCGAGATGACGATGTCGGGCAGCACCGGCTCGCCTTCGGCCGGGATCGGGATGTTCCAGATGCCTTTTTCCAGCCGGTCGCCGGGTACATAAGCGCGGAAGATCAGCGGCTGGCCTTTCTCGATCACGATGGGCAGCGCCGTGAGGCCGCCGCGTTCGTTGATCGACGCCATCCACGGCCGCAGGTCCGGCTCGCCGCGAAACGGCCAATAGAGGCTGACCATGCGGCCGGCAATGTCGCCGATGGCCGCGTCGAGCCCTTCGGCGATAGCCCGCGACATCGCCACCCGCGCATCGGCGGAAACCGCCAACCGTGCCGCGATCAGACGCTCGCGCTCGGCCTTGCGCCAACGGCGCACATCGGTCCAGTCGGTCAATGGCGCGCGAAATTCCGGATCGAGTTCGTGCATGAAGCAAGGCGGCGAAGAATATTGCGCCCGCCCTTTGCGATCTTTGTCATCGTCGTTGGCCATGCTTCACTCCCGTGGTTCCAGCCCTGCAAGGCTATACCCGTCCAGGCTTGCCGACATAGGCATTCGCGACATCCGGCGACGAGTCCTGGGCAGCCTTACGCGCGGCAGTCTAGCGCGCCGCGACATTGTTGCGGTGCACAAAAATCACTAGATAAAGAGAGACAAACAGGGGTGAATGCGATGAGTGAAACCAGCCATCATGTCGTTGTCGTCGGCGCAGGGTTCGGCGGTCTCGAACTCACCCGGGCGCTGGCCGGCGCACCCGTGCGCATCACCATGATCGACAAGCGCAACCATCACCTTTTCCAACCGCTGCTCTACCAGGTGGCGACCACCTCGCTGGCGACCTCGGAAGTTGCCTGGCCGATCCGTCATCTGCTGCGCAAGCGCGAGGACGTGACGACCCTGCTCGGCAACGTCACCGGCGTCGACCGTCCAGGCAAACGCGTGCTGCTTGAGGACGGCAGTTCTGTTCCCTACGACACGCTGGTGCTCGCCACCGGCGCGCGTCATGCTTATTTCGGCCACGACGAATGGGAGCCTTTCGCGCCTGGGCTGAAGACGCTGGAAGACGCAACCACCATTCGCCGGCGCATCCTGCTCGCCTTCGAGCAGGCCGAGCGCGAGACCGATCCGGCCAAGCGCCAGGCACTGCTGACACTGGTCATCGTCGGCGGCGGCCCGACCGGCGTGGAGCTTGCCGGCACCATTGTCGAACTCGCGCATGAAACGCTGCGCGGCGAATTCCGCAACATCGACACGCTTGAGGCGCGTGTGGTGCTGGTGGAGGCCGGAGACAGGATCCTAGCCAATTTCGCGCCAAAGCTGTCCGACTATGCGCGCAAGGCGCTGGAGCGGCGGGGCGTCACGGTCGAGCTTGGCCGCGCCGTCACGCGCCTCGATGCCGAAGGCGTCGTCTTTGGCGAGACGCATCTGCCGGCGCGAACCATCCTGTGGGCCGCCGGCGTAGCGGCTTCGCCCGCGGGAGAGTGGCTGGGCGCGCCGGTGGACCGGGCGGGCAGGGTAATGGTCGAGCCCGATCTGACCGTGCCGAACAGTCCTGAAATCTTCGTCATCGGCGACACAGCGCATGTCTTGCGGCCGGACGGCAAGCCGGTGCCAGGCGTGGCGCCCTCCGCCAAGCAGGAGGGCAAGCATGTTGCCGCGACGATCAGGGCGCGGCTGGCCGGCGATAGCGCGCCGCGCCCTTTCCGCTACAAACATGCCGGCGACCTGGCGACGATCGGCAAGTGGGCAGCCGCGATCGATTTCGGCCGGATCAAGCTCACGGGATGGTTTGCCTGGTGGCTGTGGGGCGTGGCGCATATCTACTTCCTGATCGGTTTTCGCAACCGGCTCTCGGTGTCGCTTAGCTGGCTATGGATCTATTTGACCGGCCAGCGTAGCGCGCGGCTGATCACCCAGGGCGATGATAACAAGGGCTGAGGTTCTCAACCGTGGCCAAGGATATTCATCCAGCCGTCACCTTTTGCTGATCGACTGACTTCCCGATGGACATGGCCGGTTTTCGGCGCGAAGCTTCCGCCCGGGCTGGGATCTTGTCACGTCGCTGGGAAGGAAAACCAATGCCGCATCTCAACTACCCCGTCTCCCGCCGTAGTTTGCTTGCCGGTGCGGCCGCCAGCGGGGCGCTCATCATGCTGCATCCGTTTTCCGCCCGCGCGCAGGCCAATCAGGCGCATCTGAGGATCATGGAGACCACCGACATCCATGTGAATGTGCTGCCTTACGACTACTACGCAGACAAAGCCAACGACACGATGGGCCTGTCGCGGACGGCCTCACTGATCGCGGCGGTGCGCAAGGAAGCCACCAATGCGATGCTGATCGACAATGGCGATCTTTTGCAGGGCAATCCGATGGGCGATTACATCGCCTATGAGAAGGGCCTCAAGGAAGGCGATCTGCATCCGATCATGAAGGGCATGAACCTGCTGGGCTATGAATGCTCGACGCTCGGCAATCACGAGTTCAACTACGGCCTGTCGTTCCTCGACAAAGTGCTGGCCGGGGCCAATTTCCCGTTCGTCTGCGCCAATCTGATCCGCGGCACCGAGCTTGCCGCCAACCCGCGCGACGACAAGCTCTACCTCAAGCCCTATGTCATCCTCGACAAGAAGATCAAGGACGGGTCGGGCGCCGAGCAGCCGATCAAGATCGGCATCATCGGCTTCGTGCCGCCGCAGATCATGGTCTGGGACCTGAAGAACCTGGAAGGCAATGTCAGGACGCGCGACATCGTCGAGGCGGCCAGGGCATGGGTGCCGCAGATCAAGGAGGAGGGCGCCGACATAGTCATCGCGCTCTCGCATTCCGGCATCGATATCAAGCAGGGCGACGGCATGGAGAACGCCTCCTTCTTCGTCGCCGGCGTCGAAGGCATCGATGCGGTGTTCACCGGCCATCAGCATCTCGTCTTCCCCGGCAAGAAGGATTTTCAGGCGCTCGAAGGCGTCGACACCGAGAAAGGCACGCTGCAGGGCAAGCCCGCCGTGATGGGCGGTTTCTGGGGCTCGCATATGGGACTGATCGATCTGCTTCTGGAACGGAACGGATCGAAATGGCGCGTAGCCTCGGCCACATCGGAGGCAAGGCCGATCTACCAGCGCGTCGACAAGGCAAACAAGCCGACGGTGGCGGACGACCAGCGCGTCGTCGATGCGCTGAAGGCGGACCATGAGGCGACACTTGCCTATGTCCGCCGACCGGTCGGCAAGACCTCGGCGCCGCTCTATTCCTATTTCGCGCTGGTCGCCGATGATCCGTCGGTGCAGATCGTCAACCAGGCGCAGAGCTGGTACCTCAAGGACATATTGAAGAGCACGCAGTGGAAGGACGTGCCGCTGCTGTCGGCGGCCGCACCCTTCAAGGCCGGCGGGCGCAACGGCGCCGACTACTATACCGACGTGCCGGTGGGCGACATCGCCATCAAGAACGTCGCCGACCTCTATCTCTATCCGAACACGGTGCGCGCCGTCGAAATCACCGGCGCGCAAGTGAAGGAATGGCTGGAAATGTCGGCCGGCATTTTCAGGAAGATCGAGCCGGGCAAGGCCGACCAGGCGCTCATCGACCCCGAATTCCCGTCCTACAATTTCGATGTGATCGATGGCGTCAGCTACGGAATAGACCTGTCGCAGCCGCCGAAATACGATGCCAAGGGTGGCGTCGCCAATGCCGGCTCGAACCGCATCGTCGGCCTCAGCTTCGACGGCAAGCCTATTGATCCGGCAGCGAAATTCGTCGTCGCCACCAACAATTACCGCGCCGGCGGTGGCGGCAATTTCCCCGACATCAATGCCTCGAAGATCATCTACGAGGCGCCGGACACCAACCGCGACGTGATCGTGCGCTACGTCGTCAGCGAAGGCACGATCAACCCCTCGGCCGACGACAATTGGTCGTTCACGCCGCTGCCCGGAACCAGCGTCGTGTTCGAGACCGGCCCCAAAGCGAAGGATTTTATATCGGGAGTGAAATCGCTCAAGATCGAGCCGGCCGGCGAGGGCGAATCCGGGTTTGCGAAGTATCGCATCCTGCTTTGAGGCAAACGCGCAGGTAACAGGGAAAACGAGCGGGCATACGCCCGCTCAATCACGCTTCGGATCAGGCCTTGTAGACCACCTGGCGCACGTCGATGTAGCTGGCTCTAAAGCCGGCTTCGCAATAGTGGAGGTAAAACTCCCAGAGCTTCTTGAAGCGGTCGTCGAAGCCGAGCGGGACGATCTTTTCCCACGACGCCCAGAAGCGGTTGCGCCATTCGGCAAGCGTGCGGGCATAGTCGTCCGGAAAGACGCGCTCGCGCAGATGGGAAAGGCCATGGTCGCTGCCCAGCGTCTTCAGGATCGACGGCGTCGGCAGCATGCCGCCCGGGAAGACATAGCGCTGGATGAAATCCGGCCGCGCCCGATAGGTGTCGTAGGCGGCCTCGTTGATGGTGATGATCTGCAGGCCGGCGGTGCCGCCGGGCCTCAAGCACGCCTTCATCTTGCCGAAAAATACCGGCCAATATTTTTCGCCGACCGCCTCGAACATCTCGATCGAGGCGATGCGGTCGTAAGTGCCCGTTTCGTCTCGGTAATCCTGCAGCTTGATGTCGACCTTGTCAGACAGTCCCGCCTTCTGGATGCGCGCCTTGGCGAAATCGTGCTGTTCGCGGCTGATGGTCAGGCCGGTGACGCGGCAGCCGATCTCGCGCGCGGCAAATTCGGCAAAACCGCCCCAGCCGCAGCCGATCTCGAGCACATGGTCCTTCTTGCCGATGCCGGTATCCTTGGCCAGCGCGCGGTATTTGGCGGCCTGAGCGCTTTCCAGGTCGTTGGCGCCGGTCGCATAGAGCGCCGACGAATAGGTCATGCTGGGATCGAGCCATTGCTTGTAGAAGGCGTTGCCGAGATCGTAATGCGCCGAGATGTTGCGCTTCGAGCCGGTGCGGGTGTTTTCGTTGAACCAGTGGCGGATGCGCTGGACCGTGTTGATGAGCCAGTTGGCGCCGCCGGCAATGCGTTCCCCAACGGCCGAGTTGACGACGAACAGTTCGAGGAAGCTGGTTACATCAGGGCTTTCCCAGTCGCCGTCCATGTAGGATTCGGCAACGCCGATGGTGCCGCCGGAAAAGGCACGGCCGGGCAGGCGCCAGTTCTTCAACACCAGCTCGGCATCCGGCCCGGGTCCGTTGCCGCCGACAAGCACCGCCCGGCCATCCGGCATCCTCACCTTCAGCGAACCGCGCGGCAATTTCATCGCCGCCGACAGCACCATGCGCGCCTTGGCCGGCAGGCCCTTGACGATCTCGGCGAAATTGAGTTCGTCCAGCCTGATGGCGTCGCCGATGCCTTTGTATTCCCTGACAGCCATCTCACACCCCCCTGGACTTCCGCGGGGGCGGCGCAAGATCTGCCGGCCTCCACATCCTCCACTTTCATTCGCCAGGCGCGAACGCCGTAGCCTGCTTAAATTTTCGCCACAATCTTCCACCGCATCGACCGGAACTTCAAGAGGCAAGCCGTGCCCGGCAACTGGCCCAGGTGGCGTGCCTGGGGCCAGAATCGGTGAGGGCGAGCGACCGCCGGTGAAATCGCTATGGTTAGGAACAGCCACATACGTTAGTTTCAGCCATGCGTTACGTCATCGTCATCACCGCCATCGCCTTTTTCCTGATCTGGGATGGCCTCTATAATCAGGGCCGCTATCTCGACACGACGGTCAGGGAAATGTCGCGCGTCGTGCGCTACGTCACCGGCAAAGCCTAGCTTTTGCGCCTCTGCAAAGTCGCCTGCCGGCATTGCCGGGCGCGACATCGTGGCGGTTGACGCGACGGTCCCGCTCACACAAAACATGCCGCAAATCGAACGTGGAGGCAGGTGTGATCCGGCATATCGTTTTCTTCAGCGCGCGGCGCAAGGACGATGTCGAGGCCGTGCGCACGGGCTTGCTCGCGCTGGGCAAGATCCCGCATTCAAGCCTCTTCGAGGTGACGCTCAACACCAAGGTCGATCCGCTGTCGGATGCGATCGACGTGGTCGTCTATGCCGAGTTCGAGGATGATGCCGCGCTTGCCGCCTACAAGGCGCACCCGCTCTATGCCGAGACGACCAGTCGGGTCAAACCATTGCGCGAATTGCGCTATTCGGCCGATGTCGTGGCGATGGCCTGATCGGGCTGGCAAGAGGCCTTGAACCGATTTCCGGAATGATGCACACCGCGCCGGCATGACCAGCACGATCCATCCGCTTGACCATCTTGTGTTGCCGACGGCGAGCCTCGCCGTGGCGCGGGCGCGGCTGACATCGCTTGGCTTCATCGTCGCACCAACCGGCATCCACCCTTTCGGCACCGAAAATTGCTGCGTCTTCTTCGCCGACGGCACCTACCTCGAACCGCTGGCGGTCGGGAATGAACAGGCTGCAGACGAGGCATTTGCCGGTGGCAATGTCTTTGTCGCGCGCGACCGGCTCTATCGCGCCAGGCTGGGCGATGAGGGCTTTTCCGCCGTGGTGCTGGCCACCGACGATGCCGATGCGGACCATGCGCGCTTTATCAAAGCCGGCCTGTCGGCGGGAGACGTACTGAGCTTTTCCCGCGCCTTCACCGACACGGCCGGAAAGAGCGACATGGCCTCGTTCAAACTGGCTTTCGCCGCCGGCGCCGAGACGATGGACGCCTTTCTGTTCGCTTGCGAGCGGATCAACGCCCCTCAAATCGACCGTACGGCACTGCAGGCCCATGCCAACGGCGTGACCGGCATTGCCGAAATCGTCGCGGTCAGCGGCGTGCCATCCGAAAAGCGCCACCTGATCGAGACAGCGACGGGTTCGAGGCAGAGGAGCAGCACGGCGTTCGACCTGGCGAACGCGCGTTTGAGCGTTCTCAAGCCCGCGGCTTTCGCTGAGCGCTTCGGCATGTCGGCTGGCGCGCCGACGGACCTTCGCTTCGCCGCGATCGTCTTTTCGGCCCGCAGTGTCGGCGCTGTCGCGAGGCTGCTTGCAGACAACGCCGTCGGGCACGATATAGCGGGCAACGAAATCGTCGTGCAGCCGGCATCCGGACAGGGCGCGGCTTTCATCTTCCGGGAGACCCCATGAGCAAGCCGCAAGGGCCCAATTCGCTGGCGCCGAATTCGTCAGTAACCGTCGGCAACGTCGTCTTCGACAACAGCGGGCCCTTGGCGTTGATCGCCGGCCCGTGCCAGTTCGAATCGCGCCAGCACGCTTTCGACATGGCCGGCGCGCTGAAGGAACTGACCGGCAAGCTCGGCATCGGCCTCGTCTACAAGACCAGCTACGACAAGGCCAACCGCACCTCGCTGTCGGCAACGCGCGGCGCCGGCATGGACGCGGCGCTTCCGGTGTTCGACGAGTTGCGCAAGGCGTTTTCGCTTCCCATTCTGACCGATGTCCACACCGAGGAGCAGTGCGCGATCGTCGCACACCATGTCGATGTGCTGCAGATTCCGGCCTTCCTGTCGCGCCAGACCGACATGCTGGTCGCCGCCGCCAAGACCGGCAAGGTGATCAACGTCAAGAAGGGGCAATTCCTGGCGCCTTGGGACATGAAGAACGTGGTGGCCAAGATCACCGGTTCGGGCAACCTCAATGTGCTGACCACCGAGCGCGGCGCGTCTTTCGGCTACAACACGCTGGTGTCGGACATGCGGGCTTTGCCTGTGATGGCCGAGATCGGCGCGCCGGTGATTTTCGACGCCACCCATTCGGTGCAGCAGCCGGGCGGGCAGGGCGGTTCCTCCGGTGGTGAGCGCCGCTTTGTCGAGACGCTGGCGCGGGCTGCCGTTGCCGTCGGCGTCGCCGGCGTGTTCATAGAGACCCACCAGGATCCCGACAATTCGACCTCCTCCGACGGGCCCAACATGCTGCCGCTGAAGGACATGCCGGCGCTGCTCGAAAGACTGATGGCATTCGACCGCATCGCCAAGAATGCTGCTGACCTGAACCGAGGCTGATGGTTTCGGCTATGGCGCGCGCGCTGCCCTGCTTGTGGAAGGCATAAGCCGGCTGTAGGCTCGCTCCTGCAAATGAGCGTCTTGGCAGGAGGAAGCCATGTCCGTCGCCCGCGTCACCGAAATCACGTCGTCGTCGAAAAAGAGCTTTCAGGACGCCATCGAGAAGGGGATTGAGCGCGCATCCAAAACCCTGAAGAACGTCGAAGGCGCTTGGATCCAGGACCAGAAGATCGTCGTCGAGGACGGCAGGATCGCGGCGTATCGCGTCAACATGAAGGTGACGTTCATCCTCGCGGAGTAACCGCCCGCTCGAAAAAACGGGAACTTTCGCCCGCGCACCTCATTGTCAAAGTATAGATCAATGACATGAGGAGCATCAGCCATGACCACCCAAACAGGCCACACCGAAGCAATCGCCGCTTCGCGCGTCATCGGCACGTCGGTCTACAACACCGAGGGCACGAGCATCGGCAGCATCGAGGACATCATGCTCGACAAGACGTCGAACGGCATCATGTTCGCGGTGATCGGGTTCGGTGGATTTCTCGGCATTGGCGAGAAGTATCACGCCATTCCGTGGGCGAGCCTCGACTATGACGAGGACAAGGGCGGCTATGTCGTGCCGTTCTCGAAGGAGCAGCTGAAGGCAGCACCCGCCTATTCGATCAATGAACTGGCCGGCGCCGATGGCGAGGCCGCACGTGATGCTTCCTATGATTACTACAAGGTCACGCCGTATTGGCATTGATCAGCTGCGCTGACGCCTGACGTGAAAAGGCCCCCGAATTCCGAAACGGGGGCCTTTTCAGTGCAACCCGACAGTTTCTAAATTATTCTGCTGCATGAAGCGTAGACAGCTGCGTCGCCGCCCTGGGCGGCTGCTGCGTATCGCAGGACGTCAGGAACGCCGCCGCGATCAGGAACAAACTCACGATACCGCTCAACTCGGACATGGCGAAACTCCTCCTGTTTCGCCCCGCGCATCACCATCCTAGTCGACACAGAGATTGTTATCTCTGAATTATGATGACGTGGTGTTGTCGAACGTGATCCGAGGCATGCTCAGCCGAGGAGTCCGGCATTCTTCACCGCCTTGAAAACCTTTTCGTGCCAGGCGATCCGATCCGCTTCGCCATTGGCCTGCGTGGCGGAATTGGCGTTGCCGACGTTGATCGCGCGCGAGATCTTTTTGATCAGGCCGGCATCGGCAAAGGCATTGCAGCCTGACCCTTTCCATTCGGCGCAAGCTGCGAGCAGCGAAGTCTGCGGATCCTCGATCAGTTCAGGATGATTGGCGAGGTCAACCTTGGCGAGCTTGCCCTTGGCCGTGTACGCGTCGCGCCCGGTGGTCTGGAACGTGCCGCCGCCGCGGAAATTGAAGCCGTCCAACGTTCCTTTAACATTGCCCATGCGGCCGCCATAGGCCCAGTCGCCCAGGGCTTGCGGCTTGCGCAGCAGGTTGTCCCCGATCCACTGATCGGTCTTGCCCGCGGCTCGCGACCTCCATGCGTTCCGGATTGCCGCCACGGTCGTGTAGGTCAGGGATTCGCGAATGAGGGTGAAGCCACCGGTTTCCATCGCCGCTTGAGCGAAGAAATGCATCAGCCGATCATAATTGTTGCACACGCCATGATCGCCAAGTGCCTTGAGGCCCTTGTCGGAGGTAAAGGCGCCGATGTAACCGTCATAGATTGTTCGCTTGGAACCGCTTGCCGGTCTCGGCGCGAATTTCTGGAAGACCGCTGCCGGCAAACCCTTGTTCGGATCGCCCGCAACCGCTTCGAGCACGCTCTCGACACTCTCGGTCGACAGCACCGGTTCGCCTTCGACGACCACCGAAGCATTGGGAATTCGCTTGCCGTTGCTTTTCGGGAAGCCACCGCCGGCAAAGGTTTTCAGATCGTCAATGAGGGCGATTACGCGTGTCCGGCTCTCCGTGAAATCCATGTCGGAAAGCGGACCGCTCACCTTCTTCGTTGGGTTGATGCATCCGACGCTGGACAGGAAATTGACGCCCGGATGGATCAGGATTTCGGTGCGCTTGTTGGTCTTCAGCAGTTCGAGTCCAGGTTTGGGTGGCGTCTTGGCGCCAGTGTAGCCGATGGTCACATATTTGCCTCCGGCCTGTGTCGCCAGTGGATAGGTTCCGGGCTCGATGCGCCTGCCATTGTCTTCTTTGGAATTGTCGCCAGGGCCGCGAGATTCACACACGAACCCCGATAGACCCGTTACTGCCGTGCCGTTGTGGAAGACTTTATAGGTACCGACCGTCCTGCGTCTGGTGCCCCTCATATGCTCGACTCTGCGGCTAATAAGAAGTTCCCAGCCAGTACCTGAAATCGCTGCCATTGCCACCTCCCCAAAGAGTTCAAGTTTGTTGATTTCACTGTCGTCGTCAAATAGTCCGCGTTGTAGATGTGACCCTAACATCTTCGAATTCTCTGCATTGTGAAGTTTGTCACGTTGGCGGTAGCCTCTTTTGAAGCATCGGCTGGAGTTTGTGTGCCGTCTGGTATTTCGTGACAAAGGCATTGCCGCGATAAAAGGGGGAGGGGCATCCGCCCCATGGGCGTAGACATATGAGGTCAGGTAGGGGTTGTTGTTTGCGTCAGATGGCGTCGCCCATGGCCCCTGGGCCTGGCCGCATGGGGCGATCGTCGCTATTATTTCATGCCATTCCTGATTGCCTTTTGCGGCACTTTGGCTAAGAGGGGCGCGACGCTTTCAATCGATCAATCGGGGACATCGCAATGACCGCCATCATCGACATTGTCGGGCGTGAAATCCTGGACAGCCGTGGAAATCCGACCGTCGAGGTCGACGTCGTTCTCGAAGACGGCTCGATGGGCCGCGCCGCGGTGCCGTCCGGCGCGTCGACCGGCGCGCATGAGGCCGTCGAACTGCGCGACGGTGGCGCCCGCTATCTCGGCAAGGGCGTGCTCAAGGCGGTCGAGGCCGTCAATGGCGAGCTGTTCGAGGCGATCGGCGGCATGGAAGCCGAAAACCAGATCCACATCGACCAGACCATGATCGAGCTCGACGGCACGCCCAACAAGAGCCGGCTCGGCGCCAACGCCATTCTCGGCGTTTCGCTGGCGGTCGCCAAGGCAGCAGCGGAAGCCGCCGGCCTGCCACTCTACCGCTATGTCGGCGGCACCAAGGCGCATTTACTGCCGGTGCCCATGATGAACATCATCAATGGCGGAGCGCATGCCGACAATCCGATCGATTTCCAGGAATTCATGATCCTGCCGGTCGGCGCGCCGACTTTGCGCGAAGGCGTGCGCTGGGGCTCGGAAATCTTCCACACGCTGCGCAAGAAGCTCAAGGATGCCGGCCACAACACCAATGTCGGCGACGAAGGCGGCTTCGCGCCCAATCTGAAGAGTGCGCCGGTGGCGCTCGATTTCATCATGGAATCAATCGAGAAGGCCGGCTTCAAGCCGGGCGAAGAGATCGCGCTCGGTCTCGACTGTGCGGCGACCGAATTCTTCAAGGACGGCAATTACGTCTATGAGGGCGAGAAGAAGACCCGCGATCCGAAGGCGCAGGCCAAGTACCTGGCCAAGCTCGCCGCCGACTATCCGATCATCTCGATCGAGGACGGCCTGGCCGAGGACGACTGGGAGGGCTGGAAGTACCTGACCGATTTGATCGGCAACAAGACGCAGCTGGTTGGCGACGACCTCTTCGTCACCAACACGGCGCGGCTGCGCGACGGCATCCGCATGGGTGTCGCCAATTCGATCCTGGTCAAGGTCAACCAGATCGGCTCGCTTACCGAAACGCTCGACGCTGTCGAGACCGCGCATAAGGCAGGCTACACCGCAGTCATGTCGCACCGTTCGGGCGAAACCGAGGATTCGACCATCGCCGACCTCGCCGTCGCCACCAATTGCGGGCAGATCAAGACCGGTTCGCTGTCGCGCTCGGATCGCATGGCCAAGTACAACCAGCTGATCCGCATCGAGGAAGAGCTCGGCAAGCAGGCGCGCTACGCTGGCAAGTCGGTGGTCAAAGCCTAAATTCTGCCGAACTGGCGAAAACGATGGAAGGGCGGGATTTTCCCGCCCTTTTTCGTTGCGGCCGCTGGCTAATGCACCTGTCCGTAACCGTCCATTAAGCACAATCGAGCGACAAATGGCGGTCAAAGGATTGCGACCATGTGGACACGCCAACACAAGCAGAGAAACACCGGCCGGCTGATCATCCCGTCGCTTTGCGTGGCGTTCCTGGCCTATTTCGGCTTCCATGCCTATCATGGCGAGTTCGGCATCAATTCCAAATATCAGCTCGAAGCGCAGACCATCGAATTGCAGGCCAAGTACGATGCCATCAAGGCGCGCCGGATCGATCTGGAGCGACGCGTCCAGCTGATGCATGAGGGCACGCTTGAAAAGGATATGCTCGACGAGCAGGCACGCCGGGCGCTCAATCTGTCCCAGCCCGATGAAATCACCATCATGCTGCCGGCCAATTCGAAATAACCTAATTTCGGTTAATCGCTTTTATTTCCAATGATTCTAGACGTTTAGATGCATGCCAGCCATGCGTTTTTCTGCATGGCGAAACGCGGTCTCGCATGTTAGCTTCCTTCCAATCGGTGGGGAGGAGCTGATCCTCCCCGGAGCAGACATGGTCTGCTTTAGTGTCCGCAAAGAGACGCCAACAGGGAGTGATGCATGGCCACCGCCGCCAAAAAAGCGCCTGCCAAATCCGTTAAATCGACATCCGCCAAATCAACCGGGCTTTCCGCCCCCAAGCCGGCCGACTTCACCAAGGACGAGGAGCTTGCCGCCTACCGGCACATGCTGCTTATCCGCCGCTTCGAGGAAAAGGCCGGCCAGCTCTACGGCATGGGCTTTATCGGCGGCTTCTGCCACCTCTATATCGGCCAGGAAGCGGTCGTCACCGGCATGAAGATGTCGCTGATCAACGGCGACCAGATGATCACCGCCTATCGCGACCATGGCCACATGCTGGCGATGGAACTGTCACCGCGGGGCGTCATGGCAGAGCTGACCGGACGCCGTGGCGGCCTGTCGAGGGGCAAGGGCGGCTCCATGCACATGTTCTCCAAGGAGAAGCATTTTTACGGCGGCCACGGCATTGTCGGCGCGCAGGTCTCGCTCGGCACCGGTCTCGCCTTCGCCAACCGCTACCGCGACAACAACAATGTGTCGCTGACCTATTTCGGCGATGGCGCTGCCAATCAGGGTCAGGTCTATGAAAGCTTCAACATGGCCTCGCTGTGGAAGCTGCCGGTGATCTACATCATCGAGAACAACCGCTACGCCATGGGCACTTCGGTGTCGCGCTCGTCGGCCGAAACCAATTTTTCGCATCGCGGCGCCTCGTTCAAGATTCCCGGCATCCAGGTCGACGGCATGGATGTGCGTGCGGTCAAATCCGCCGGCGATCAGGCGACCGAATGGTGCCGTGCCGGCAACGGTCCGATCATCCTCGAGATGCAGACCTATCGCTATCGCGGTCACTCGATGTCGGATCCCGCGAAATACCGCTCCAAGGAAGAAGTGCAGAAGATGCGCTCGGATCATGATCCGATCGAGCAGGTCAAGGCGCGGCTGACGGCCAAGAAGTGGGCGACCGAGGACGAACTCAAGAACATCGACAAGGAAGTCCGCGACATCGTCGCCGACGCCGCCGAATTTGCCCAGCACGACGCAGAGCCGGATCCGTCCGAGCTCTGGACCGACATCGTATTGTAACGGGAGGGCAAGGACATGCCGATCGAAATTCTCATGCCCGCTCTCTCGCCGACCATGGAAGAGGGCAATCTTTCCAAATGGTTGAAGAACGAGGGCGACAAGGTCGTCGCCGGTGATGTCATCGCCGAGATCGAAACCGACAAGGCGACGATGGAAGTCGAAGCCGTCGATGAAGGCACGATCGGCAAGATCGTGGTTCCCGCCGGCACCGAAGGCGTCAAGGTCAATGCGGTGATCGCCGTGTTGCTGCAGGACGGTGAAAGTGCAGGCGATGTCGAAAAGAGCGGCAAGCCTGCGTCCACCCAGGATGCCGTTTCCGCTGGCGGTCAGCGGACCGATGCAGCCGAGGAAGGTTCAAAAGCGGCTCCCCAGGATGCCGGCGAGGCTCCGAAGGCAGTTCCCGCCGCTCCGGCGGCCAAACCTGCGGCCGATCCCGATATTCCCGCCGGCACCGAGATGGTCTCGACCACGGTGCGCGAGGCCTTGCGCGATGCCATGGCCGAGGAAATGCGCCGCGACGGCGATGTCTTCGTCATGGGCGAGGAGGTCGCGGAATACCAGGGCGCCTACAAGATCACGCAAGGCCTGCTGCAGGAATTCGGGCCGCGCCGCGTGGTCGACACGCCGATCACCGAGCATGGCTTTGCCGGCGTCGGCGTCGGTGCGGCGATGGCGGGCCTGAAGCCGATCGTCGAATTCATGACCTTCAACTTCGCCATGCAGGCGATCGACCAGATCATCAACTCCGCCGCCAAGACGCTCTATATGTCGGGCGGCCAGATGGGCGCACCGATCGTGTTCCGCGGACCGAACGGGGCTGCCGCCCGCGTCGGCGCCCAGCATTCGCAGTGCTATGCCGCCTGGTACAGCCATATTCCCGGGCTAAAGGTGGTGATGCCGTATACGGCGGCCGACGCCAAGGGCCTGCTCAAGGCAGCGATCCGCGATCCGAACCCGGTCATCTTCCTCGAAAACGAAATCCTCTACGGCCAGTCCTTCGACGTGCCGAAGCTTGACGATTTCGTGCTGCCGATCGGCAAGGCGCGCATTCACAAGCAGGGCAAGGACGTCACCATCGTCTCGTTCGGCATCGGCATGACCTATGCCATCAAGGCGGAAGCCGAGCTGCGCGGCATGGGCATCGATGCCGAGATCATCGATCTCAGGACCATCCGCCCGCTCGACCTCGACACCGTCATTGCCTCCGTAAAAAAGACCAACCGCCTGATCGTGGTGGAAGAAGGTTTCCCGCAAAGCTCGGTCGGCGACCACATCGCCAATCAGGTGTCGCAGCGCGCCTTCGACTTTCTCGACGCGCCGGTCATCACCATCGCCGGCAAGGACGTGCCGATGCCCTATGCGGCGAACCTCGAAAAGCTGGCCTTGCCCAATGTCGGCGAGGTCATCGAGGCGGTCAAAGCCGTCACGTATCGCTGACGGTCTTTCTTGCGGGGGAGGCAGAAATGGCGACGATGGCAGATGTGAGGAGAATAGCTTGGTCTCTATTTTGGCGGAGCTTCCTGTCTAGTATCGCTTGTGGATTTGTTGCTGGCGCGATTGTTGGGTTCGTCATTGGGTTCATTGGCGGTTTTTTTGGACTTCGCCATGAGGCAATTCAGGTACTGAGCTCTGTTGGGGGAGCATGCCTTGGGCTTGTAGCATCATTCCTTTGTTTGAATTTCTTCTTGGCCCGATCGATTGGCAAGGAATTCAAAGGCAAACGTCTAGAACTTGCCGTGGTTAGCCCGGCTGGCTTGCAGGGAGAGTAACTATGCCAATCAACATCACCATGCCGGCACTCTCGCCCACGATGGAAGAGGGCAATCTTTCCAAGTGGCTGGTCAAGGAGGGCGACAGGGTTTCGCCGGGCGACGTGATTGCCGAGATCGAGACCGACAAGGCGACGATGGAAGTCGAAGCGGTCGATGAGGGCACCGTCGCCAAGCTGGTCGTTCCGGCCGGCACTGAAGGCGTCAAGGTCAATGCTCTGATCGCCATTCTGGCTGGCGAAGGCGAGGATGCAGGGGCGGCGGCAAAGGGCGGCGGCGATGCCGCGCCCGCGAAAGCCGATGCCAAACAGGATAAGGCGTCAATCTCCCCACCCGTGGGGGAAATGTCGACGAAGTCGACAGAGGGGGGCGCTGCCCCGCCGACCTCTCAGTCTGTCGCGCCCCCCTCTGGCCTGCCGGCCATCTCCCCCACAAAGGGGGAGATCAGCCAATCGTCAGGCGAGCGCACCCTCGCCTCGCCGCTAGCTCGCCGCATCGCCAAGGACGCCGGCGTCGATGTGTCCGCCGTGAGTGGCACCGGCCCGCATGGCCGTGTCGTCAAGGCCGATGTCGAGGCGGCGATTGCCGGCGGTGGCGCCAAGGCTGCACCGGCCGCGAAAGCCGCACCTGCCGGCGCTCCGGCACCTGCGGCTCCGGCTGCGGCACCCAAGGCGATGTCGGACGAACAGGTGCTGAAGCTGTTTGCCGAAGGATCCTACGAGCTCGTCCCGCACGACAATATGCGCAAGACCATTGCGCGCCGCCTGGTCGAGGCCAAGACAACCATCCCGCATTTCTACCTGACGCTCGACTGCGAGCTCGATGCCCTGCTGGCGCTGCGCACACAGATCAATGCGGCGGCTCCGATGAAGAAGACCGACAAGGGCGAAGTGCCCGTCTACAAGCTGTCGGTCAACGACATGGTGATCAAGGCGATGGCGATGGCGCTGATGGCGGTGCCGGATGCCAATGCATCGTGGACCGAAAGCGCCATGGCCAAGCACAAGCACGCCGATGTCGGCGTTGCCGTGTCGATCCCCGGCGGCCTGATCACACCGATCATCCGCCACGCCGACGAAAAGACGCTGTCCACTATCTCCAACGAGATGAAGGATCTGGCGAGCCGTGCGCGCAGCCGCAAGCTGAAGCCTGAGGAATATCAAGGCGGCACGACGGCGGTTTCCAATCTCGGCATGTTCGGCATCAAGGACTTTGCCGCCGTCATCAACCCGCCGCATGCGACGATCCTGGCCGTGGGTGCGGGCGAGCAGCGGCCGGTGGTCAAGAATGGCGAGATCAAAATCGCCAACGTCATGTCGGTGACGCTGTCGACCGATCACCGCGCCGTCGACGGAGCGCTCGGCGCCGAACTTCTGGTCGCCTTCAAGCGCATGATCGAAAATCCGATGGGCATGCTGGTCTAGGAAGGAAAAAGGCTGTGCGGAAATTCGTCACCAGCCTTTTCGCCCTGATCCTTTCCGGCCTGGCCGGCGGGCTGGTGGCGCTGTGGCTGGCAATCGTCACCAATGCGAATTCCGAATACATCCTGGTCTTCATGGTTTCGGCGCTGGTCACCATCGTTGCGACGGTGGCGTTTTTCATCGCGCAGTTCGTGCCAAACCCGCAAAGGGCGATAAACCTGACGGGGCTTGTTGGGATTGCGTTGTTCGTGCTGGCCGGGATCGGGCTGATTGCCTGGACCTTCTCTCAGCCGCCGGGCAAGGCCCAGTGGTCGGGCGATCTCCCCGTTGTCGCCGGTCTGATTTTGCCAAGCATCGCCACGGTTATCGTGCAGTGGCTGCTCGTGGGATGGCGCGTACGGCGCGGGCTTAGGGCGGAGGCGGGTGCGGGTGCATGAAGACGATCCTCTGCTACGGCGATTCCCTGACCTGGGGCTATGACGCGGCGAGCCTCGGGCGCCATGCGCTGGAAGATCGCTGGCCGAGCGTGCTCAAGGCGGCGTTGGGCGACGATGATATCGAAGTCATTGCCGAAGGTCTGAACGGCCGCACCACGGCTTTCGACGATCACCTGGCTGGTGCCGACCGCAATGGCGCCAAGGTGCTGCCGACGATCCTGACCAGCCATGCGCCGCTCGACCTGATCATCGTCATGCTCGGCGCCAACGACATGAAGCCCTGGATCCACGGCAATCCGGTCGCGGCCAAGCAGGGGGTGCAGCGGCTGATCGACATCGTGCGCGGCCACGATTATCCGTTCGACTGGGCCGCGCCGCAAATCCTGATCGTCGCGCCACCAGCGGTCAGCCGCACCGACAATGCCGAATTCAAGGAAATGTTTGCCGGCGGCGACGAGGCCTCGAAGCGGCTGGCGCCGCAATATTCCGCGCTCGCCGACGAGGCCGGCTGCGGCTTTTTCGATGCCGGCACGGTGGCCGAGACCACACCGATCGACGGCGTCCATCTCGATGCCGAAAACACGCGAAATATCGGCCAGGCGCTGGCGCCATTGGTGCGCGTGATGCTGGAACTCTAGAGAAAAATCAGGGAGAAACCCCGTGGCTGAATCCTACGACGTGATCATCATCGGCTCAGGCCCCGGCGGCTATGTCACGGCGGTGCGCTCCGCCCAGCTCGGCTTCAAGACTGCCATCGTCGAGCGCGAGCATCTCGGCGGCATCTGCCTCAACTGGGGCTGCATCCCGACCAAGGCGCTGCTGCGCTCGGCCGAGATCATGCACTATTCCGATCATCTGAAGGACTACGGCCTGAAGCTCGAAGGCGGCAAGGTCAGCGCCGACACGGCCGCTGTCGTCGACCGCTCGCGCAAAGTGTCGTTGAGGCTCAATGGCGGCGTCGCCTTCCTGATGAAGAAGAACAAGGTCGACGTTATCTGGGGCGAGGCCAAGCTCTCCAAGCCGGGTGAAATCGTCGTCTCCAAGACGGCCAAGAAACCGATGGAGCCGCAGCCGCCGGTGCCCAAGGGCGTCAAGGGCGAGGGCACCTATACCGCCAAGCACATCATTCTGGCCACCGGCGCCCGGCCGCGCGCGCTGCCCGGCATCGAGCCGGACGGCAAACTGATCTGGACCTATTTCGAGGCGATGGTGCCGAAGGAGATGCCGAAGTCGCTGCTGGTTATGGGTTCGGGCGCCATCGGCATCGAGTTCGCCTCCTTCTATCGCACCATGGGCGCCGAGGTGACGGTGGTCGAGCTTTTGCCGGCGGTGATGCCGGTCGAGGATGCCGAGGTCTCGAAATTCGCGCAGAAGCAGTTCGAGAAGCAGGGCATGAAAATCATCCTCGAGGCCAAGGTGACCAAGGTCGAGAAGGGTGCCAACTCGATCACTGCCCACGTCGAGATGAAAGACGGCAAGGTCGAGAAGATCACCGCCGACCGCATGATCTCGGCCGTCGGCGTGCAGGGCAACATCGAGAATCTCGGCCTCGAGACGCTCGGCGTGAAGACCGATCGCGGCTGCGTCGTCATTGACGGCTATGGCAAGACCAACGTTCCCGGCATCTACGCTATCGGCGATGTCGCCGGACCGCCTATGCTTGCCCACAAGGCCGAGCATGAAGGCGTGGTGTGTATCGAAAAGATCGCCAATTTCCCCGGCGTGCATGCGACAGACAAGCTGAAGATCCCGGGCTGCACCTATTGCAACCCCCAGGTCGCATCGGTCGGGCTCACCGAAGCCAAGGCCAAGGCCGAAGGCAAGGACATTCGTGTCGGCCGCTTCCAGTTCGGCGCCAACGGCAAGGCGATCGCGCTTGGCGAGGACCAGGGCTTCATCAAGACCATCTTCGACAAGAAGACCGGCCAGCTGCTCGGCGCGCATATGGTCGGCGCCGAGGTGACGGAGCTGATCCAGGGCTTCGTCGTGGCGATGAACCTGGAGACCACCGAGGAAGAACTGATGCACACCATCTTCCCGCATCCGACGCTGTCGGAGATGATGAAGGAAAGCGTGCTCGATGCCTATGGCCGTGCGCTCAACGCGTGATAAATTGCTGCCGCGAGACTCAGACGCATGCGCCGGAGGAACCTTACGGCAAGACAGTTCGTTTCCGGATGCATTTTCACCTGACACTGGAGGAGTTGGCATATGGACGTGAATGGCGTGGGCTGGATTGCGGCCATCATCATCGGCGGTTTGGCCGGGTGGCTGGCCGAGATGGTCATGAAGAGCAATACCGGCGTCTTGATGAACATCATTATGGGCATTGTCGGCGCGGTGGTGCTGAACGCAATTCTCAGGGCGCTCAACATCGAACCCTTCGGAGTCGGCTGGCTCGCCTACCTGATCACCGGCTTCATCGGCGCCTGCCTGCTGATTTTTGCCGGGCGGCTGATACGCCGCTAGACTACCGCTATGCGAAAAAGGCTGTGGCGGCATGCGCCGCCGCGGCCTTTTTCTTTGCACCGAAAAGTCCTAGATGACGTCAGGAGGGCGAATGCCGACGGGCAGACGCCAACAAGTCAGGTTTGAGATGGTCACCGTCCTCGACACGATCGCCAACGCGCCGCGCCTGCGGCACCCCGAGAAGGCGCACAAGCCTGATCAGGACGTGCTGCGCAAACCCGACTGGATCCGCGTCAAGGCGCCGATGTCCAAGGGCTATGCCGAAACCCGCGAGATCGTGAAGTCGCACAAGCTGGTCACGGTGTGCGAAGAGGCCGGCTGCCCCAATATCGGCGAGTGCTGGGAAAAGAAGCACGCCACCTTCATGATCATGGGCGAGATCTGCACGCGCGCCTGCGCGTTCTGCAATGTTGCCACCGGCATTCCGACCGCGCTCGATGCCGATGAGCCGGCGCGTGTCGCGCATGCCGTAAAGCAGATGGGGCTGACCCATGTCGTCATCACCTCGGTCGACCGCGACGATCTCGCCGATGGCGGCGCGCAGCATTTCGCCGAGGTTATCCGGGCGATCCGGGCAGCGACACCTCTGACCACGATCGAAATCCTGACGCCCGATTTCCTGCGCAAGGAAGGCGCGCTGGAGATCGTCGTGGCGGCCAAGCCCGATGTCTTCAACCACAATCTCGAAACCGTGCCGTCGAACTACCTGACGGTGCGGCCGGGTGCCCGCTATTTCCACTCGATCCGGCTGTTGCAGCGGGTCAAGGAGCTCGATCCGTCGATCTTCACCAAGTCCGGCATCATGGTCGGCCTCGGCGAAGAGCGCAACGAGATCCTGCAGCTGATGGATGACCTGCGCTCGGCCAATGTCGACTTCATGACCATTGGCCAGTATCTGCAGCCGTCGAAGAAACACCACCCGGTGATCCGCTTCGTCACGCCGGAGGAGTTCAACTCCTTCGCGACGATCGGCAAGACCAAGGGTTTCCTGCTGGTGGCGTCGAGCCCGCTGACGCGCTCCTCGCATCATGCCGGTGACGATTTCGCCAGGCTGCGGGCGGCGCGTGAGGCGCAGCTCAAAAAAGCCAGTTAAATCCTGCTTCAATGCCGAAATTCGAAGCCACACGCCGCGTTGCCCACACGCCGGAGCAGATGTTTGCTCTGGTCGCCGATATCGAGACCTATCCGCAATTTCTGCCGCTTTGCGAGGCGCTGACGGTGCGCTCGCGCAAGGAGCGTGACGGCCGCACCATTCTCCTCGCCGATATGAGCATCGGCTACAAGGCGATCCGCGAGACCTTTACGACGCAGGTGCTTTTGAAGCCGGACGAGAACACAATCGATGTCAAATACATCGATGGACCGTTCAAATATCTCAGCAATATCTGGCGCTTCGAGCCGGCCGACGGCGGCGGCTGCAACGTCCGCTTCTTCATCGACTACGAGTTCAAGAGCCGCATCCTCGGCGTGGTGATGGGCACCATGTTCGATCGCGCCTTCCGCATGTTTTCCGAAGCCTTCGAAAAACGTGCGGACGTCATCTACGGAACGACGCCCATCTCATGAGTGTCGCCGAGCGCGCGCAGCCCGATCTCCAGCGCATGCTTGACCGTCTCGCGGCGGATGAAGTCGCGGCCATTGTCGGCAAACATATTGAGCTCGGCAGCCACCGGCCCACGTCTTAGGGCAACTCCGAACCAGACGAGGCCGACCGGTTTTTCCGGCGAACCGCCGCCTGGGCCGGCAATGCCGGTGACGGCAAGCGCCAGCCCGGCGCGCGAGCGCGCCAGAGCGCCCGCCGCCATCTCCAGAACCGTTTCGCGCGAGACGGCGCCATGCGCCTCGAGTGTGGCGGGCGAGACGCCGAGCATCTCCATCTTTGCTTCATCGGAATAGGTGATGAGGCCGCGATCGACGACAGCGGACGAGCCGGCAATGTCGGTCAGTGCCGAGATGATCATGCCGCCGGTGCAGCTCTCGGCCGTCGCCAGCATGATGCCGCGCTGCTGGCAGACCTGGAGCAGGGCGTTGGCAAGATCGCTGTTGTTCATGCGGGAACCTCCCCGGGGAAGACGACACTGGCTGTGGCGATGGCGGCGATGCCTTCCTCGCGGCCGACAAAGCCGAGTTTTTCGTTGGTAGTCGCCTTGATGGAGATGCGATCGCTGGAAATGCCCAGCATCGCCGACAACGCGTTGGTCATGGCCTCGCGATGCGGGCCGACGCGCGGAGCCTCGCAGATCAGCGTGATGTCGGCATTGGCGATGCGGCCGCCGCGTTCGCGCACCAACCTGGCCGCATGCTCGACGAAGATGTTCGACGCCGCGCCCTTCCATTGCGGATCGGAAGGCGGGAAATGCGTGCCGATGTCGCCGGCGCCGCAAGTGGCGAGCAGCGCATCGGTCAGCGCGTGCAGGCCGACATCGGCATCCGAATGTCCCGAAAGCTTCTTGCCGTGCGGAATGGCGACGCCGCACAGAGTGACATGGTCGCCTGCCTCGAAGGCGTGCACGTCATAGCCATTGCCGGTGCGAATGTCTGGAAAACGCTCGCCAGTAAGCCGCTGATCCGCCATCGCAATATCCCTTGCCCAGGTCAGTTTGACGTTGTCCGGCGACCCCTGAACGATTTTCACCGGAATATGCGCCCATTCGGCGATCGCGGCATCGTCGGTGAAATCCGTCTTGCCGAGATGATGGGCTTTTTCGTGCGCGGCGAGCAACGGCCAGAACGGAAAGCCTTGCGGCGTCTGCGCGGCATGAAGGCCGGCCCTTGGCACCGTCTCCTCGATCATGCCGGTGGCCGACTCGCGCTTCAGCGTATCGGCGACGGGCAAAGCGGGCAGCGCGCCCTGGCGCTCGCCAATGGCGGCGATGATACGGTCGATCAGGGCCGTGTCGACAAACGGCCGCACCGCGTCATGGACAAGGACACGGCCGGGCGTACGTTCCCTCAGCGCCAGCAGGCCGAGCCGGACCGAGGCCTGGCGCGACTCGCCACCGACCACGGCGGTAACCCGCTCGGCATATACGCCCGCTGCCTTGTCAAAAAGCGCGTGGTCATCGGCATGGATCGCGACGACGACGGGACCAATTTCGGGATGCGCCAGGAAAGTCTCCAGCGTGCGCGCGATAACGGCACGGCCGCCGATGCGCTGATATTGCTTCGGCCCGTCGGCCTGTCCGGCACGCGCGCCGCGGCCGGCTGCAACGATGACCACGCCGACCTTGTCGGTCGTCGCCTCGGCCGGTTTTTCGCTTGCGTCTGTCATGCCGAGAGGCTTAGTCGCGGCTTATGGCGAAGGCCAGCATTTTCCCAAATGCGCCGCAATGTGACGTCATTGCGCGTTGCACAATGCCTTTCTTATGGCTAGAGAATGTGCAGCAATCCGATATGCTTGGTTTTTGTGCATGCCTGAAGTGACAAAAATGGCTTCGCCGCTCGACGTTGGCGGCGTGACGATCCGCAACCGCGTCTTCCTCGCGCCCATGTCGGGAATAACGGACGAGCCGTTCCGGCAGCGCGCCGACGCGCATGGCGCGGGCCTGGTCGTGTCGGAAATGGTGGCGAGCGGCGAGCTTGCCAAGGGCAGGGTCGGATGCGACCTGCGCATCCGTCATTCCGGGCTGCCCGTCCATATGGTTCAGCTTGCCGGCCGCGAGGCCGAGCACATGGCCGAGGGCGCGCGCATCGCTGCCGGCGAGGGCGCCGACATCATCGACATCAATATGGGCTGCCCGGCCAAGAAGGTGACCGGCGGCTATGCCGGCTCGGCGCTGATGCGCGATCTCGACCATGCGCTGTCGCTGATCGAAGCGGTGATCGGCGCGGTCCAGGTGCCGGTCACGGTCAAGATGCGGCTCGGCTGGGACGACAATGCGCTCAATGCACCCGTTTTGGCGCGCCGCGCCGAAGAGGCCGGTGTTAAAATGGTGACCGTGCATGGGCGCACGCGCTGCCAGTTTTATCAAGGCAAGGCCAATTGGGGCGCCATCGCCCGCATCAAGGACGCCGTCTCGATCCCGGTCGTCGCCAACGGCGATGTGGGCTCGCCCGCGGAGGCCGCCGAAATCCTTGAACAGTCGGGCGCCGACGCGGTGATGATCGGTCGTGCCCATTATGGCGCGCCATGGACGGCGGGCCGCATTGCGGCGACGGCTGCGGGCGACGCGCTCTCCGGCGTGCCGGAAAGCCCGCAAGCCATGGCCGACTACATCGTTTCCCACTACGAGGACATGCTGACGCTTTACGGCGTCGAAAGCGGCTTGCGCCAGGCGCGCAAGCATCTCGGCTGGTATCTCGACCGCCACGCTGCTGGCGTTTCCGATGAGCGGCGGAAAGCCATCCTCACCTCTTTCGAACCCGCCCGCGTCATTGCCTTGCTGCATGAGGTGTTTTCCGGCGAAGCCACGCCCTTGCGGAGCGCCGCATGAACGCCACCGTCACACCGAGCTCCGACATGGCGGATGCCGCCAGTATCGTGCTGAACACCATCCGCCGTCCGGTCATCATGGTCGATCCGGACGGGTTCATCACCTACGCCAATGCCGATGCGGAAGACTTCTTCCGTTCAAGTGCCAACATGCTTGCCCGCAACACACTGTCCAAGCTGATCCCGTTCGGCAGCCCGTTGCTGCAGCTGGTCGATCAGGTGCGCGAGCGCCGTGCGCCGGTCAACGAATACCGTGTCGACGTGTCGTCGCCGCGTCTCGGCATCGAGAAGGTCGTCGATCTCTATGTCGCGCCGGTGCCGGAATTCCCAGGCTCGATCGTGGTGATGTTCCAGGAACGCTCGATGGCCGACAAGATCGACCGGCAGATGACACACAGGGGTGCCGCGCGTTCGGTCACCGGCCTTGCCGCCATGCTGGCGCATGAGATCAAGAACCCGCTGTCCGGCATTCGTGGCGCCGCACAGCTGCTCGAACTCTCGGCGTCCGACGAGGATCGCGCGCTGACCCGCCTCATCACTGACGAGACTGATCGCATAGTCTCCCTCGTCGACCGCATGGAAGTGTTTTCCGACGAGCGGCCGATTGACCGCTATCCTGTCAACATCCATGTCGTGCTGGACCATGTGAAGGCAATCGCGAAGAACGGTTTTGCCAAGAGAATCAGGATAATGGAGGACTATGATCCATCATTGCCTCCGGTTTTCGCCAACCGCGACCAACTGATCCAGGTGTTCCTCAACCTGGTCAAGAACGCCGCCGAGGCCATCGGCGGCGACCCACAGGGGGAGATCGTGCTGTCGACCGCGTTCAGGCCGGGCATCCGCGTGTCCGTTCCCGGAACCCAGGACCGCGTGTCGCTGCCGCTTGAATTCTGCGTGCGCGACAATGGTTCGGGCGTTTCGGAAGACATTCTGCCGATCCTGTTCGATCCGTTCATCACCACCAAGCCGAACGGCTCGGGGCTCGGCCTGGCGCTGGTGGCGAAAATCGTCGGCGAGCATGGCGGCATCATCGAATGCGATTCGACGCCGCGCGGCACCACCTTCCGAATCCTGATGCCGGCCTGGAAAGAAACACCCATCGACACTGCCGATGATGAAGGCGAAGGAGACCGCAAATGACGGTTCGCGGCAATATTCTCGTCGCCGACGACGATGCGGCCATCCGCACCGTGCTCAATCAGGCGCTGTCGCGCGTCGGCCATGAGGTGCGCGTGACCTCCAACGCCTCGACGCTGTGGCGCTGGGTGGCGGCGGGCGAGGGCGATCTGGTGATCACCGACGTTGTCATGCCGGACGAGAACGCCTTCGACATGCTGCCCCGCATCAAGAAGGCCCGGCCGGAGCTGCCGGTCATCGTGATGAGCGCGCAAAACACTTTCATGACGGCGATTCGTGCTTCCGAAACAGGTGCTTATGAATATCTGCCGAAGCCGTTCGACCTGACCGAGCTGCTCAACATCGTCAATCGTGCGCTGTCAGAGCCGCGCCGACCGAAGATCGATACGCGACCGGAAGAACAGCCTGACGCCATGCCGCTGGTCGGCCGCTCGGCCGCCATGCAGGACATCTACCGCATGCTGGCGCGCATGATGCAGACCGATCTGACGGTGATGATCTCGGGCGAGTCCGGCACCGGCAAGGAATTGGTGGCGCGCGCGCTGCACGAATATGGCCGCCGCCGAGGCGGTCCGTTCGTCGCCATCAACATGGCGGCAATCCCGCGCGACCTCATCGAATCGGAACTGTTCGGTCATGAGAAGGGTGCCTTCACCGGCGCACAGAACCGCTCGACAGGCCGCTTCGAGCAGGCCGAGGGCGGCACGCTGTTCCTCGACGAGATCGGCGACATGCCAATGGAGGCGCAGACGCGGCTGCTGCGCGTGCTGCAGCAAGGCGAATACACCACTGTCGGCGGGCGCACCCCGATCAAGACCGATGTGCGCATCGTCGCCGCCACCAACAAGGATCTGCGCACGCTGATCAACCAGGGGCTTTTCCGCGAGGATCTGTTCTATCGCCTGAATGTCGTGCCGCTTCGGCTGCCTGGCTTGCGTGAGAGATCGGAAGACATTCCCGATCTGGTGCGGCATTTCTTCAAGATCGGCGCCAGCGAAGGCTTGCAGACCAAGCGCATTTCGACCGGCGGCATCGAATTGATGAAGCGCTATCCGTGGCCGGGAAACGTGCGCGAGCTGGAAAACCTGGTGCGCCGGCTTGCGGCGCTCTATTCGCAGGACGAAATATCAGCCGAAATCATCGAAGCCGAACTGAAGACAGGCGAAAGGCCGGTCGTTCCCGGCGGCGGCAATTTGATCCCGGACGATCTGTCCATCGGCCAGGCGGTGGAGCACTTCCTGCAGCGCTATTTCGCCTCTTTCGCCGGTGATTTGCCGCCGGCAGGTCTCTATCAACGCATCTTGTCGGAGGTCGAATATCCGCTGGTGCTCGCTTCCATGACGGCAACGCGCGGCAACCAGATCAAGGCGGCCGAATTGCTCGGCTTGAATCGCAACACGTTGCGCAAGAAGATTCGCGAGCTGGGCGTCAACGTCTACAAATCGTCGAGACCATGAGCGCCTGCTGCCCGAAGTGACGCGAGGTCATCCCCTTTTCAGGGGATCGGCGGCCGAAAGATTTCCGTCACGGCCACACTTGTTGCATAATCGCCACAATGCGTTGCATACATCCAACGCAATCACTGGCTCTTAGACGGCGACATGGCTTCGCAAGCTCTGACATCAAACGAACCGCTTTTCAGCAGACCCGGCCAGAGGGATGGACGGCGGCTGCTTGCGTTGCCTGGCGTTGTGGCAATTGCCGGCGCGCTGGTTACGGCGGCAATCTCGTTTGCGATTCTTGTCGGCGCCACGCCGATCACGCCAGACGCAAACACAACGCTGACGCTGATTGCGGCCAATGCCTTATTTGTGCTGGCGCTGATTGCTCTGGTCGGCCGCGAGGTGCATCGCATCACCATGGCGCGCCGGCACGGCAAGGCGGCGTCGCGGCTGCATGTGCGCATCGTGACGATGTTTGCGCTGGTCGCGGCCATCCCAGCCATCATGGTGGCCATCATCGCCTCGATCACGCTCGATATCGGCCTCGACCGCTGGTTCGAGATCCGCACCAAGGCGATCGTCAACTCGTCGCTGTCGATCGCCGACGCCTATGTGCAGGAAAACGCTCGCAATCTTCAGGGCACGACGCTGTCGATGGCCTACGATCTCGATGCGTCGCGCACGCTTTACGGCCTCGATCGAACCGGCTTTCTCGACCTGATGAACAAGGAAGCCGTCGGCAGAAGCCTGGTGCATGCGGCGCTGGTCAGGGAAGACGGCTCCTTTGTCGTGAGTGCCCAGACCGATGCGGACTTCGCCATGCCGGCACCGCCTGAGGGCGCGGTGGCAAGTGCGGCCGACGGCAAGCCGGTGCTGATCGAGCCGAAGACGCGCAACATCATGGGCGCCATCATCAAGCTGCGGGAGATCGAAGGCCTCTACCTCTACACCAATCGCCTGGTCGACCCCGAAGTGATCAAGGCGAGGGCGATCGTCCAGTCCAACACCGCCGAATATCGCGGCCTGGAAGACAACAGGCGGACGTCGCAGGTGGCGTTCGCGCTGCCCTATCTGTCGCTGACGCTGATCATCATCCTGTCGGCCATCTGGACCGGCATAGCGGTGGCCGACCGTCTGGTGCGGCCCATCCGTCAGCTCATCGGCGCGGCTGACGAGGTTGCGACCGGCAATCTCGATGTCGCCGTGCCGGTACGGCCTTCCGACGGCGATGTCGCCTCGCTTGGCGATACGTTCAACAAGATGCTGCTGGAGCTTAAATCGCAGCGCAACGAGATCCTGTCGGCCAAGGATTTGATCGACGAACGGCGTCGTTTCTCGGAAGCGGTGCTGGCCGGCGTCACCGCCGGCGTCATCGGCGTCGATCCCTACGGCATCGTCTCCATCGTCAACAAATCGGCCGAAACGATGCTGGCCATATCGGCCACGGCGGCGCTGGGGCAGAACCTGTCCGCCGTGCTGCCGCATGTCGGCCGTGTCTTCGAGATCGGCCGCAAATCCGGCAAGCCGGTCTATCGCGAGCAGGTCACCTTCTATCGCACCGGCGCCGAGCGTACCTTCAACGTGCAGATCACCATCGAGGCCGGCGACGACGGCGAGGAGGAGAAATCCTACGTCGTGACTGTCGACGACATCACCGATCTGGTCCAGGCACAGCGCTCGTCGGCCTGGGCGGATGTGGCGCGGCGTATCGCACATGAAATCAAGAACCCGCTGACGCCGATCCAGCTCTCGGCCGAGCGCATCAAGCGACGCTTCGGCAAGGTCATCACCGAGGACCGCGAGATTTTCGACCAGTGCACCGACACGATCATCCGGCAGGTCGAGGATATCGGCCGCATGGTCGACGAGTTCTCGGCTTTCGCCCGCATGCCCAAGCCCGAGATGAAAGCCATCGATCTGCGTGAATCGCTGCGCGAGGCGTCGTTCCTGGTCGAAGTCAGCCGCGCCGACATTGCTTTCGAACGCGTGTTCGGCAACGAGCCGCTCAAGGGCACGTTCGATAGCCGATTGATGGCGCAGGCTTTCGGCAACGTCATCAAGAACGCGGCCGAGGCGATTGACGGGCTGGAACAAAAGGACGGTTCGCACGGCATAATCCGGATTCAAGCTGCCCGGCAGAATGGCGCGATCAGAATCGACGTCATCGACAATGGCAAAGGCTTGCCGCGCGAGAACCGCCAAAGGCTGCTCGAGCCCTACATGACGACGCGCGAGAAGGGCACCGGGCTCGGTCTCGCCATCGTCAAGAAGATCGTGGAGGACCATGGCGGGCGGCTCGAATTGCACGATGCGCCCGCGGATTTCCACGGTGGACGCGGCGCGATGATCTCGATCATCCTGCCGCCAGCTGCCGCAACCGCGCCGCCACGCGGTCAAGGCGAAACGGAACACGAACGAGAAACTGAAAAGGTCGGTAATGGCGTCTGATATTCTCATCGTCGATGACGAGGAAGACATCCGTGAACTCGTCGCGGGCATATTGAGCGACGAAGGGCATGAAACCCGCACGGCATTCGATGCCGACAGCGCGCTCGCGGCAATCGCCGACCGGGCGCCGCGGCTGATTTTCCTCGACATCTGGTTGCAGGGCTCGCGCCTCGACGGGCTGGCGCTGCTCGACGAGATCAAGACGATGCATCCGAGCCTGCCGGTGGTGATGATCTCCGGCCACGGCAATATCGAGACAGCGGTGTCGGCCATCCGCCGCGGCGCCTATGATTTCATCGAGAAGCCGTTCAAGGCCGACAGGCTGATCCTGATCGCCGAGCGGGCGCTCGAAACCTCGAAATTACGGCGCGAGGTCTCCGACCTCAAGCAGCGCAGCGGCGAAACTTTCGACTTGATCGGCATGTCGTCGGCGATGAGCCAGCTGCGCCAGACCATCGAGCGCGTTGCGCCGACCAACAGCCGCGTCATGATCATCGGTCCGTCCGGTTCGGGCAAGGAGCTCGCCGCGCGCGCCATCCACACGCTGTCGACGCGCAAGGGCGCGCCGTTCGTGACGCTGAGCGCGGCCAACATCACGCCCGAGCGCATGGAGATCGAGCTGTTCGGCACCGAATCGAACGGCACCGAGCGCAAGGTCGGCGCGCTTGAAGAGGCGCACCGCGGCATTCTCTACATCGACGAAGTGGCCGACATGCCGCGCGAGACGCAGAACAAGATTTTGCGCGTGCTGGTCGAACAGCAGTTCGAGCGGGTCGGCGGCACCAAGCGGGTCAAGGTCGACGTCCGCATCATCTCCTCGACCTCGCAGAACCTGGAGGCGATGATCGCCGACGGCCGTTTTCGCGAAGACCTCTATCACCGCCTGGCGGTGGTTCCGGTCATGGTGCCGGGACTGGCCGAGCGACGCGAGGACATTCCCTACCTCGTCGACAATTTCATGAAGCAGATCGCGCGCCAGGCCGGTATCAAGCCGCGCCGCATCGGCGACGATGCGCTTGCCGTGCTGCAGGCGCACAACTGGCCGGGCAATGTCCGCCAGCTGCGCAACAATGTCGAACGGCTGATGATCCTGGCGCGTGGCGACGATATCGATGCGCCGATCACCGCCGACCTGTTGCCGTCGGAGATCGGCGATGTCATGCCGCGCACGCCGAACCAGTCCGACCAGCACATCATGGCGCTGCCGCTGCGCGAGGCGCGCGAACAGTTCGAGAAGGACTATCTGATCGCCCAGATCAACCGTTTCGGCGGCAACATCTCAAAGACGGCGGAATTCATCGGCATGGAGCGCTCGGCGCTGCACCGGAAACTGAAGTCGCTGGGGGTCTGATCCCCATTGTTGTTGGTCCAGCGGGCCGTGGCCCGTGCAATTGCCGGTTACGGCAGCGGCGGAATCGCCTAGAAATAGCGAGACTGTTCTGAGGGATAACCCATGCCGCGCATTGCCTATGTGAACGGGCGCTATGTCGCCCATGCCGACGCTGCCGTGCATATCGAGGATCGCGGCTATCAGTTCGCCGACGGCGTCTACGAGGTCTGCGAGGTGGCGCAGGGCTTTGTCGTCGACATGCCGCGCCATCTTGCCCGGCTGAACCGCTCGCTTAGCGAATTGTCGATCAACTGGCCGGTCACCAAGGGCGTGCTGCCGCTTCTTCTGCGCGAAATCGTCCGGCGCAACCACGTCGTCAACGGCCTGGTCTATGTCCAGGTTACGCGCGGTGTTGCCAGCCGCGACTTCGTTTTCCCGGCCGATACACCGTCATCGCTGGTGATTACGGCCAGAAAGGCCGACCCGGTGGCGGCCGCCAAGCGAGCCGAGGCGGGCATCAAGGTCATCACCGTGCCGGAAAACCGTTGGGACCGGGTCGACATCAAGAGCACCGGCCTGCTGCCCAACGTGCTGGCCAAGCAGAAGGCCAAGGAGGCCGGCGCCCAGGAAGCCTGGTTCGTCGACACCGATGGCAACGTCAAGGAGGGCGGCTCGTCCAACGCCTGGATCGTTACAAGGGACGGCGTTCTGGTCACCCGGCCGGCGGAGCATGGCATCCTTCGCGGCATCACCCGCACGACCATGTTCGAAGTGGCGGCAAAGCTCGGGTTGACGATCGAGGAGCGCGGGTTTTCAGTCACTGAAGCCAAGGCGGCGCGAGAAGCTTTCATCAGTTCGGCAACGACAATCGCCATGCCGGTCGTGGCAATCGACGGTGCCGCGGTCGCCAATGGGCACCCCGGTTCGATAACACTTTCATTGCGGCAAGCCTTTTTTGACGTTGCGGAAAAAAGTCCAGCCTGATAACCGCACAGACGGACTGCACATCAATATATCTCGTTCTGCTTGTCGTTACTGACGGCAAGGGGGTGTTTGCAAGCTTGACATGTGCCCGCTAATTTGGCGCATTAGCCTGCAAACCGAAGGGGATCGGCGAAAGACAAGAACAATGGCGGAACGATCGCAAAACCTTCAGGACCTGTTCCTGAATTCTGTTCGCAAGAGCAAAAATCCACTCACCATCTTTCTCATCAACGGCGTCAAGCTGACCGGCGTGGTCACTTCCTTCGACAATTTTTGTGTTTTGCTGCGCCGTGACGGCCACTCCCAGCTCGTCTACAAGCATGCCATTTCCACGATCATGCCGAGCCAGCCGGTTCAGATGTTCGATGGCGAGGAAAGCCAGGGCGCCTGATTGGCACGTGAAAAAGACGCGGACCGCGGCGTCCGCGGGAAACCAGCACATAATTCCGGGACGGAAGCCACAGGTCCGACCCGGGCGGTTGTCATTGTGCCGGTGCTTACCCGGCATCAGCGCAACGATGACGAAACGAACCGTCCACGGCTGACGCGTTCGGCGGATGCGCGCCACGACGAAGCTGTCGGCCTTGCCCGCGCCATCAACCTGGATCTGATCCACACGGCGGTGGTCACCGTCAACGATCCACGCCCGGCAACCTTGCTCGGCAGTGGCAAGGTCGCGGAATTCGCCGAGATCGTCAAAGAGGGTCACGCGGAGGTGGTCATCGTCGACCATCCGCTGACGCCGGTGCAGCAGCGCAATCTCGAAAAAGAAATGAATGCCAAGGTGCTCGACCGCACCGGATTGATACTGGAGATTTTTGGCGAGCGCGCGCGGACCAAGGAGGGCACGCTGCAGGTCGAACTTGCCCATCTCAACTACCAGAAGGGCCGCCTGGTGCGGAGCTGGACCCACCTTGAACGCCAGCGCGGCGGAGCCGGCTTCCTCGGCGGCCCCGGCGAAACCCAGATCGAGTCGGACCGGCGGCAGCTGCAGGAAAAAATCATCAAGCTCAAGCATGAGCTGGAAACGGTGCGCCGCACCCGCGACCTGCACCGCGCCAAGCGCAAGAAGGTGCCGTTCCCGGTGGTGGCGATTGTCGGCTACACCAATGCCGGAAAGTCGACGCTGTTCAACCGGCTGACCGGGGCCGACGTGCTGGCCGAAGACATGCTGTTTGCAACGCTCGACCCGACGCTGCGCCGCGTGCGCCTGCCGCACGGCACGCCGATCATCCTGTCGGACACAGTCGGCTTCATTTCGGACCTGCCGACGCATCTGGTCGCCGCCTTCCGCGCCACGCTGGAAGAGGTCGTCGAGGCCGATCTGGTCATCCACCTGCGCGATATTTCGGATCCGGATACCGCAGCGCAAGCCGAGGACGTCGAGCGCATTCTCGCCGATCTCGGCGTCGATGCCGGCGATGCCAAGCGCGTCATCGAAGTGTGGAACAAGGTCGACCTTCTCGACGACGGCAACCGGGAGCGCCTGCTCGCCGACGGCACTGACGCCAACAAGGCGCCGCCGATCGCCATCTCGGCGGTCACCGGCGAAGGCATCGATGCGCTGAAGGCGCTGATCGAGACCAGGATGTCGGGCGAACTCGAGGAATTGACGGTGACGATCGAACCGCCGCAGTTCGGCCTTGTCGACTGGCTATACCGCAATGGCGACGTCGTTTCGCGGGTAGACAATGAGGATGGCAGCGCGACCTTCGCACTCAAGGCCACGCACACCGCCCGGCAAGAGATCGAAAGCCGATTGCACCGCAAAAACAGGCAGTAAGCCTGATTATTTCACGCCCTTGGCCTGCTGCCAGAGCACTTCCATCTCGTCCAGCGTGGCTTTTTCGAGCGTGCTTCCCGATGCATCGATCGCGCGCTCGACATAGTGGAAGCGCGAGCGGAACTTTTCGTTGGTGCCGCTAAGCGCCGCTTCCGAATCGAGCTTGAGGTGACGCCCCAGATTGACGACGGCAAACAGCATGTCGCCGAATTCGTCCTTGATCTCAGCCGTTTCGCCCTTAGCCAGTGCCTCGCGCAGCTCGCCGATCTCTTCCTCGATCTTGTCGAGGATGGGTGCTGCCTCGCTCCAGTCGAAACCGACACGCGCTGCCTTTTCCTGCAGCTTTAGCGCCCGCGTCAAAGCGGGCAGGGCGACGGGCACGCTGTCCAGGAAACCCTTGCCATGGTCTTCGGGGTCGAGGCCGCGGGCGAGGCGCGCACTTCGCTTTTCGGCTTTTTCCTCAGCCTTGATCTTTTCCCACATGCCCTTTGCAATGCCGGCGCTGCGCGCCTTCTCGTCGCCGAAGACATGCGGATGGCGCCGGATCATCTTGGTGGTGATGGCCTCGACCACATCACCGAAGGCAAAATCGCCGGCTTCCTCAGCCATCTGCGCGTGGTAGACGACCTGCAGCAGGAGATCGCCGAGTTCGTCGCGCAGATCGTCGAGATCGCCGCGCGCAATGGCGTCCGCCACCTCATAGGCTTCCTCGATCGTATAGGGCGCGATGGTCGAGAAATCCTGCTCGATGTCCCAGGGACAGCCGGTCTTCGGCGCCCTGAGCGCCGCCATGATCTCGATCAGCCGGGAAATGTCGCGCGAAGGTTTCATGCGGCGAATGCTATCCCGCTGCCTGTCGTGCGGCCAACGGCGTCAGCCGGAGAGGGGAGATTGTCCACAGCGAGCTTCAGCCGAGTACCGACACAACCGCCTTGGCGAGGTCATCCATGCCGTCCTCGGGCAGGCCGGCGACGTTGATGCGGCTGTCGCCGACCATGTAGACGCCACACTCGGCACGCAGCCGCTCGACTTGCGCCTCGGTCAGGCCAAGCCTGGAAAACATGCCGCGATGGCTGGCGATGAAGTCGAAGCGGTCGGAGTTGGACTGCCGGCGCAGCGCGTCGGCGAACTGGACCCGCAGCCTCAGCATGCGCAGCCGCATCTCCTCCAGCTCCGCCTCCCAGTCGGCGCGAAGGCCATCATCTTCCAGCACCATGCGCACGGCGGCGGCGCCGTGGTCCGGCGGCATCGAATACATGGCGCGCGCCGCCGCCAGCATCTGGCTCATCGCCACATCGGCTTGCGCACCATCCTTCGCCAGGATCATCGCCGCGCCGACGCGGTCGCGGTAGATGGCAAAGTTCTTCGAGCAGCTCGAGGCAACGACCATTTCAGGCACCTTGCCCGCGAGAAGGCGCAAGCCGGCCGCATCGGCGTCCAGGCCTTCGCCAAAGCCCTGATAGGCAATGTCGACAAAGGGCAACAGCCCGCGCTCGACGACAAGATCGGCGACGCTGGCCCATTGCGCGATATCGAGATTGGCGCCGGTCGGGTTATGGCAGCAGCCATGCAGCAGCACGATATCGCCGGGCTCGGCTGCGCCAAGCGTTGCCAGCATCTCGTCGAAGCGCACCGCGCCGGATGCGGCATCGAAATAGGGATAATCGCGCACCGTGAGGCCGGCCCCGCGCATCACCGGCGGGTGGTTCGGCCATGTCGGGTCCGACAGCCAGACGGTTGCGTCGGGGCGGGTCCGCTTCAACAGCTCCGCCACCAGCCGCAGCGCGCCGGAACCGCCAGGCGCTTGCGCGGCGCGGATGCGCGTCATGTCGGCAGCGGGGCCGAAGGCCAGCTTGACCATCGCCGTGTTGAAGCCGGTGTCGCCGGCAAGACCGAGATAGGTCTTGGTGTCCTGGTCCTGCAGCAACCGCTTCTCGGCCTCGCGCAGGGCGCGCATGACCGGCGTCCTGCCGTCGCGGTCCTTGTAGACGCCGACGCCGAGATCGATCTTGCCGGGGCGCGGATCGGCGCGATAGAGGCCGATCAAGGCGATGATCTTGTCAGCCGGGGCAGGTTGCAGGGTCTCGAACATCAATACGGCTCCAATGGCGGCGGAGTAATACGCAAAGCGGCCGCGTTTCGCCAGTGCTTCCATCTGCGCCAGTCCGCTAGCGTACTGGACCGTTACGCCAAGCTTTGTCTGTACGGCAGGGGTCGGCGGCTATGGCGACGGGTTCATTCCAATCCGCCGGATAAGCACCCGTCCAATCACGGCGAGACCGATGCCGGTCAGCAGGGAGAAACCGCCGAGCATGCCGGCCAGCCCGGCAAGGAACCAGCGTCCGGCGAAGCTGTCGACGGAGGCATTTTGCGGATTGGTTGGGTCGTAAGCGACAGGGACGCTGTCGCCATCACCCCAGAACGAGCTGTGGACGGCATTGTTGAAGCGGATGACGGTGCCGTCGGCGGTCGAGAACTCGATGCGGGGATTGTATTCGGCGGCGACAATCCTGCCTGTCGCCGAAGCGGTACGAGGGCCGTACATCTCGACGATGGCCAGCACGCCGGAAGCGATCAGTCCGACAATGCCAAAGATGATGAACACCCTGCCGACGATCGGCAACGCTGCAAAACCCGTTACACGACTACCATTGGCCATCTTTTGCTCCTGGGACAGACGGATAAGGCTAGACTTCATCCATAAAGCAAACATCTGCCGCACGGGAGATGGGTAAGTGCGCAGCGGACTTCTGATTGCATGATGCCTATTGTGGCGACGCAAAAAAGTTTTGGTGGCGATGGATTAAGATCCCCGCCTGTTTCGTAAACGGGGCATGAAACGGTCGATGCCACGCTTCGATATTGTCGGACAGCTGGGTTCGCTCAGGCGCTACGCACGCTCGCTGACGCGCGACGGGACTGACGCCGAGGATCTGGTGCACGATGCGCTGGTGCGCGCCTACGAGCGGCGCGACACATTCCGCTCGGGCGGCAATCTGCGGGCATGGTTGCTGTCGATCGTCCACAACGCTTTCATCGACAAGATGCGCTCGCGCCGGTCGGAAGCAGCGCGTGTCGAGCAGGCCGGCTATCTCACCGATGCCAGCACGCCGGCGCCTCAGGAACATTCCGTGCGACTGGCGCAGGTGCGCGAGGCCTTTTTCAGTCTGCCGGAGGAGCAGCGTTCGGCGCTGCATCTGGTCGCCATCGAGGGCCTTTCCTACCAGCAGGCCGCCGACGCCAGCGGGGTGCCGCTGGGCACGCTGATGTCGCGCATCGGCAGGGCGCGCGCAGCACTGCGCGAGATGGAAAACGCTGCACCTTCGCCGGCCAAAAGCCATCTGAGGATCGTGGGAGACCCGTCATGACCGACCTGTTGCGGGACCCGGTGACCGATACCGATCTCGATTCTTATGTCGACGACCAGCTGGATGTCGCGCGCCGCATCGAGGTCGAGGCGTTCCTCTCGGTTCGTCCGGAGGCTGCGGCGCGGGTGATGTCCGACTTGAGGACGCGCGACGAACTGCGCCTGGCGCTGGCTGCTTCCACAGGCATGGCGCGGCCGGCGACGACTGAAGTCGCGCGCCGGCTGGGCAGGGGACTGGCCAGTCGCCGCGTCTTCGCCGTGCTGCAGCGGGCGGCCGCGGTCGCCGTCTTTGTCGCTGCCGGCTGGCTGGCGAACGGCCTCTTCGGGCCGCTGCTGGTGACCAAGGTCGTGGCTTCGCCGCCGCCGCCCGCCTATGTCGAAGAAGCGATCCGGGCGCACAAGACGACGCTCATGCGCGAGGCGATGCCCTCGCAGCTGGAGGCGCCCAACTACAATGGCGACGAAATCCGCGCCGCCACCGCAATCGTCATGCCATCGCTGCCCAAGGACTGGAAGGTCCGCGACGTGCAGATCTATCCGTCGCGCTTCGGGCCGAGCGTCGAGGTGGCGCTGGAGACGAAGGATATGGGGCTGGTCTCGCTGTTTGCGATCCGGCCCGGAACCTTCGACGTGGTCAAGCCTGCCATCGCGCCCTCCGGCGACATCTCCTCTGCCTATTTCCAGATCGGCGAGGTCGCGTACGCGGTCGTCGCGCGCAGCGGTGTCCACGACCTCGACCGCGCCGCCGAGACGCTTGCCAAGACACTTTACTGATCAGGACACTTTACTGAGACCACATAAGGAGAACCCGCATGAATACCCCTGACCTCGGATACCGCATGGGCACTGGCGCGCGCGCCGGCGCCGTCTATGACGAGGGCCTGCGCAGCCACATGCTGCGCGTCTATAACTATATGGGCATCGGCCTCGTCGTCACCGGCATCGTCGCCATGGTGGTCGCTTCCACGCCGGCCCTCTACGTGCCGATCTTTTCCAGCCCGCTGAAATGGGTGGTGATGCTGGCGCCGCTCGCCTTCGTGTTGCTGTTCTCGTTCAAGATGCAGACGATGTCGGCGGCGAGCGCCCAGTTGATGTTCTGGGCCTTCTGCGCGGTGATGGGCCTGTCGCTGGCTTCGGTGTTCCTGGTCTTCACCGGCACCAGCATCGCGCGCACCTTCTTCATCACCGCCACGATGTTCGGCGCCACCAGCCTCTACGGCTACACGACCAAGCGCGACCTGACCCAGTTCTCGTCCTTCCTGATCATGGGCCTGATCGGTGTGGTGATCGCCAGCGTCGTCAACATCTTCCTTGGCTCGACCGCGCTGCAGTTCGCCATCTCGGTGATCGGCATTGCCGTCTTTGTCGGCCTGACCGCCTGGGACACGCAGACGATCAAGGAACAGTATGCGGAGAATTTCGATGCGGAATCGCAGCAGAAGCTCGCCGTCTTCGGCGCGCTGTCGCTGTACCTGAACTTCGTCAACATCTTCCAGCTGTTGCTGAATTTCACCGGCGAGCGCGAATAGTCGAACCGTAGCAGGGCAACAATCTCGATCTCGCAGTGGCCGGAGGAGAATCTCCGGCCACCGTCGTTTTTGCCGTCGAGACATCGCTCCTCTATCAGCGCGATGTCGCTGCGCCCTTGAGTCCATGCGGGCTTTTGCTAACCTGCCGCTCGCACGCAGCTTTCCGCGAGAACGCATGGAACAAGTGACGCTTCACGGCGACGGCATTTCGGCGACCATTGTCGGGCAGGGGGCCGAGCTCGTCTCCTTGCGCAATGCCGAGGGTCTGGAGTTTTTGTGGCAGGCCGGGCCGGAATGGCGGCGGCATTCGCCGGTGCTGTTTCCGATCGTCGGCCGGCTGAAGGGCGACCAGCTTCGCCATCGGGGCCAGGTCTATCCCCTGACGCAGCACGGATTTGCCCGCGACAAGCCGTTTGTGTGGGCTGACGCGAGCCCCCGATCCTGCACGCTGGTGTTGACCGACGATGCCGATACACGCACGCGCTATCCGTTCGCCTTTCGCCTTGCCATCACCTACACGCTCGAGCGTCGCGAACTTGGTGTGAGCTTCGAGATTGCCAACACCGGCGACGAGACGCTGCCAGCCTCCATCGGTGCACATCCGGCTTTCAATTGGCCATTGCAGCCGGGGCTCGCCAAGACAGACTACCACCTGACCTTTGCCCAGGACGAGCCGGCGCCGATCCGCCGGCTGAAGGATGGCCTGGTGGTGGCTGCACCACAGCCGACGCCCATCGAAGGCAAAACGCTGGCGCTTTCCGAACAGCTGTTCGAGGCAGACGCCGTGATCCTCCACCGGCCGGCCAGCACCAGCGTGCGCTATGCCGCCGCGAACGGTGCGGCGATCGAGATGTCGTGGCAGGGTTTTAGGGAATTGGGCATCTGGTCGAAGCCGGGCGGCGCTCCGTTCCTGTGCATTGAACCCTGGCACGGGCTTGCCAGCCCCGTCGATTTCGATGGCGAGTTCGCGGCCAAGCCGGGCGTGATGCTGATCGCGCCCGGTGAAAAGCGTGTGCTGAGCTATCAGGTACGGCTCTACCATGCGCCACTGTGACCGATGAACCAGAGATAGGCGCGATGAAACTTGGCTTCATCGGTACGGGTGCCCTTACAGCGGCCATTGTCAGCGGGCTCAAATCCGTCGCGGATAACTCCGTCTCCGTGCTGCTGTCGCCGCGCAATGAAGAGATCGCCGCAGAGCTGGCGGCCCGTTATCCGGATGTGCGTATCGCTGATGACAATCAGGCGGTTCTCGATCAATGCGAACTAGTCATGCTGGCTGTCCGGCCGCAAATTGCGCATGACGTCCTGCCGGGTTTGCGGTTTCGGCGCGAGCATCACCTCATCAGCTTGATCGCCACGCTGCCGCGCGAGGAGATTGCCGGCTTGACCGCACCCGCGCACCAGGTGACGAAAGCGCTGCCCATGCCGATGATTGCCCACCGGCTGGGGGCAACGATCATCTGCCCGCCGGATGCCACTGTCGCTGCCTTGTTCGGCAGTCTGGGGAAAGTGATCGAGGTCGAGAACCCAGCCGAATTCAATGCGCTGAGCGTGGTCACCGCGACCTATGCCAGCTACTTCAGATATCTCGATACGATCAACAGCTGGCTCAAGAAGAATGGCGTCGAGGAAGGAAAGGGGCGCGATTACATCGCATCGCTTTTCAAAGCCTTGGGAAGCGCTCCTGATATGTCGCCGGATGCCGACTTCATGCATCTGGCGCAGGACTATGCGACGCGCGGCGGCATCAACGAACAGGTTCTTCGCGAACTCACGGCGCGAAACGTGTTCGAGGCGCTCACCGAGAGCCTGGACGGCGTACACCGGCGCATCGTCGGCGATACGCCTTGATGGGCGGCACCTTGAAATTCCCTGATGATCAGGAGTATGGCTCCAACGGATGTTCCGGACCGTTTCGGGAGGGTCGGCGGGTGCCTGGATGCTTGAAATTGGGCTTTGTGGCAGCGGCGCTGGCTGTGCTGATTGTCTTTCCGGTCGCTGCCGCCGACATCGACCGCGCCGCCAGCCTCTACCGCGCGCAATCGGTGACCAGCGGCACTGGCGAGGAGAACCGGGCGTGGGGCCTGGCGCCGTGCCTTGAAGAGGTGCTGGTCAAGGTTTCCGGCGACCCGCGGCTGATCGGCGACCCGCGTGTTGCGGACATGAGCCGGCACGCGGCCGACTATGTCACTGGTGTCGGCTACCGCGACCTGCTCAACAACCGCCCACCGCATGACGAGCAGGGCACCCACGACCGGCCGCATTACATCACCGCCGATTTCGACCCGGACAAGATCGATGCCTTGCTGGCGTCGCTCGGGCGCAAACCGTGGGCGGTGCCGCGGCCAAAAATCGTCGCACTGCTGGATGTAAGGCCGATGAAAGGCGACGGCTTCACGCTGGTGCGCGATGGCGGCGGCGAGCTTGCGGCGGATATGCGCGTTGCGCTGGCGGACGCGGCGCACCGGACCGGTTTGCCGCTGGAGTTGCCTCGGCCGTCCGACGTCGCGCTCGCCGACGTGGCCAACACGCTGGATGGCGATGCCCTGCTTGCCGGCACTTTGGCATGGCGCCAGGAAGCGCTGGGTTGGGTCGGCGACTGGCGGCTCAGCTTCAAGGATAAGGACTATCGCTGGCAGGTACGTGGCGTCAGTTTCGACGATGCGTTCCGCAACGCCACGCGCGGAACGCTGCAGATCCTGTCGGGCAATGGAGAGCCGGAAGCCGTCACGCCCTGACTTCAAGGGAACCTTCTTGCCGGAGCGCCGTAAACAAAGTGGCGGGCAAGCTTTGAGCAAGGAGGTAGAATTGCAACATCGCCGGATCGACGTTGACGGAAACAGCATCTTCTATCGCGAAGACGGCCCGCCTGATGCTCCCGTCCTCCTGCTGCCGCACGGCTATCCGTGCTCGTCCTATCAATTCCGAAGGTTGATGCCGGCACTTGCCGATCGCTGGCATACATTCGCGCCGGACTTTCCCGGCTTTGGCTACAGCGGCACGCCCGAAATGTCGGACTTTGGCTATGATTTCGATGCCTATGCCGGGTTTCTGACAGCTTTCGCCGATGCGCTCGGCACGTCGCGCTATGCGCTCTGGCTGCACGATTATGGCTCTCAGATCGGACTGCGCCACGCCATCGCACATCCCGAGCGCATCGCCGCACTCATTATCCAGAACGGTGACATCTACGAGGACGTTCTCGGGCCGAAATACGCCGCCATAAAAGCCTATTGGAATGAGAAGACGCCCGAAAAGCATCGGCCGTTGGAAGAGGCGGTAAGCGAGGAGGGCTTCCGGCACGAGTTTGTCGGAGAGGTGGATGACGCTGTAGCCGAGCGCGTGCCTCCCGATCTTTGGAAACTCCACTGGCCTTTGATGGACACGCCGATCCGCCGGCGGCTCGCGGTCGGCCTGATGGAGAAGCTGGAGGCGAACCTCGGCTGGTTCCCGCGCTATCAGAGCTATCTGCGCGAGCACCAACCGCAGACGCTCATTGTCTGGGGCCCCGAGGATGGTTACATGCCGGCGCAATCGGCGCATGCCTACCACCGCGATTTGCCGGAAGCAGAACTTCATCTCATCGGCGGCGCCGGCCACTGGTTGCTCGAAACCCATTTCGATGAGGCGCTTCCGCTGGTGCGCGATTTTCTGGCGCGCGTCCACAGTCAGGAAGCGAAAGGGACGGGCCGGGCGGCCGGCCGGGCGTAGACCCCTCCGTTGCGGCCACCCGATCAATCTGCAACCATGGCGTCATGATGGAGAAGTCTGCCGCGCCCTGGCCTCTGCTACAAATCGCGATCGAGCCGAAGTCGCGGGCCGATCAGGAGAAGCTGCTTGTCGCTTCGTCCAAGCTCGCGCCTGACGACCGCGACCCGTCCGCTGCCATGGCCATGGCCAGATGACGTCGCCAAGATTCTCCTCGCGGGCAGGGTTCCTTGTCGGCCTCGGCATCACGCCCGTCGCCTTTTTCCTGACGCTCTATTCGGCCGGAGCCGGGCATGGCGACTATGGGCTGGCGCGACTTCTCCATCCGGTCCCCATGCTGGCAACGCTGTTGACCAACACAACGATCACCGGCCTTTCCATCGGATTGGCTGCGCTGCAGTTTCCTGCCTATGGGGCATTTGTTGCGGGCGCCGGCGGCTCCAGATGGCTGGCCCTTGGCGTCTTCCATCTTGTTGCAATCGCAGCAGCCTTCAGCGGCCTCCTGGAAAGCTTTTCGGGATGACGCTCCTGTTCGTTATCCTGGTGCCAGCCCGTCGAGCAGGAAGTCGAGGCCTTTGCGAAAGGCGCCATCCCTTGAGAAATGAAGACCACGCCAACTCATTTCGCCACTGCTTCGTCAACGTTCCTCCCGCCAAGCGATCAGAGCCGCCGGCCTGCATCTCAGTCAGCAGGGCGTATATTGGCACGCCCCTAATGGAAGCAGCAGCCACATATGAAAGTCGCATAAGATAGATTATGGAACTTATGCATCAGGCTGCAGTTGGGAAATGACGCGGACTTTCATAGGTTTGGCATGATCGACGCGTGTTGCCTTGAGCCGATGGCCAACGCTACGCTGTGTCGATGACGACAGCAACGCGTGACATCGAAGCGGCGATCGAAGTGTTCGTGCACGGCTTCAGTACCGATAAGAGCCGTTCCTTTCCCTACGAGGCCAGCCGCGTCGGACCCTTGTGGCTGATGCGCGATGCCGAGCGCAAGAATGCACGCGACTACCGTGGCGAAGAATGGATCGTCCATGACGTCGCCGCCGAGGAAGCCGATGCCATCGTGCGGCAGCATGCGCGGCCAAGCTTTGCCGTTTCGGTCGTGATCGCGAATGACGGCCCGGACGAACCGACGCGAACTGCCTACAAGGCGCTCGGCTACCGGCTGCTGCGGACGGAAGGCTTTTTCGTCCAGTCGCTGCGCCAAATTCCAGACCCGCCAGCAATCGTCTCTATCGAACGCGTGAGGACGGCTGAACGCGCTGCACAACTGGGAAAGGTCATACGCAGGCGGCCACTTCCAGACGATCAACTCGGCGACGATGCGCCGTTTCGCCAGTATGTGGCGCTCGATGGCGACGCCATCGTCGGGCGTGTGCGCAGCATAGACGCCGTCGGCGCCACATGGTGCTCGGCAATGTTTGTCGAGCCTTCGCACCGGCGTCGAGGCATCGGCCAGGCGCTGATGGCCAAAATGCTGCATGACGACAAAGCGCATGGGTCGCGGTGCTCGATGCTGTTGGCGACGCGTGCCGGAGCGCTGCTTTATCCCCGCATGGGCTATGAGCGGATTGGAACGCTGCTGATCTTCGCGCCGAAGAACCGAACGTCCTTATAAAGAGCTGTTCGTATCATGCTGACTCATAAGGAATTTCGATCACCATGCCGTCATAGGCCGGAGTGACGTTGGCCGGCACCTCGGCCTTGACCGTGGCATAGTCGAGCGGCACATGCATATGCGTCAGCACGGCCTGTTTCGGCGCCAGTTTTTCAATCCAGCCAAGCGCCTGACCGAGCGACAGATGACTGGGATGGGTATGGTACTGCAAGGCATCGATGACCAGCATGTCCAGGCCGCGCAGCCGCTCGGCGGTGGTAGCCGGGAAGTCGCTGATATCGGGGCAGTAGGCCAGCCCGCCGATGCGGAAGCCGAGCGAAATGATGTCGCCATGGATCTGCGGCAGCGGCTCGAGGGTGAGGGCACCGCCCTCGCCTTCGATCGTCACCGCCCTTGCGTGATCTATGATGTGGGGCCTGACGATCGGCGGATAGGAACTGCCAAGCGGCGTCTCGAAGCAATAGCCGAACGCTTCGCGCAGCCTGAGCATGGTCGGCTGGTCGGCATGGACATCGATCAAATGGCGCTGCTCCAGCACGTAGCCGCGCAGATCGTCGATGCCGTGGATGTGGTCGGCGTGGGGATGCGTATAGACGACGGCGTCGATGCGCCGGACGGCCGCCATCAGCATCTGCTCACGGAAATCAGGCCCGGTGTCGATGACGACCGTGGTTCTGGCGCCGTTGCCTGCTATCCGCTCGACGAGCGCGGCTGAGCGTGTACGCCGGTTTTTCGGATTGGCCGGGTCGCAATTGCCCCAATCGCCGGTGATGCGCGGCGTGCCAGGTGACGAGCCGCAGCCGAGGATGGTGAGGCGCAGCCGGTCGCTCATGCGTCAGAGCCCGGCGGGCCGCGGCATCTTGCCGAACAGCCGGAAGAAGTTCGCCGTCGTCAGCGTCGCGATCTCGGCTTCGCCAACGCCGACCGTCTCCGCCAGCACCTTGGCTGTATGCGCGACATAGGCCGGCTCGTTGCGTTTGCCGCGGAACGGCACCGGCGCCAGATACGGCGCGTCGGTCTCGACCAGCAGCCGGTCATGCGGCACATCGGCTGCGATGGCGCGTAAATCGCCGGAGTTCTTGAAGGTCAGTATGCCCGAGAAGGACACATAGCCACCAAGCGCCACGCCGACCTCTGCCAGCCGTCGCCCCGACGAAAAACAATGCAGAATGAAGGGGAAGGCGCCCTTCCCTGTTTCGTCTTCGAGGATGGCAGCCATGTCGTCATCGGCATCGCGCGAATGGATCACCAGCGGCAGCCCGGTCTCGCGCGCAGCTGCTATATGAGTGCGAAAACCCTGCGCCTGCGCATCGCGTGGCGCCTTGTCGTAAAAATAGTCGAGCCCGGCCTCGCCGATCGCCACTACCTTCGGGTGCGCGGACAGGCGCACAAGGTCCTCAGCCGTCACATCCAGCTCTTCGCCGGCATTGTGAGGATGGGTGCCGACCGAGCAATAGATTTCGTCGAAACTCTCGGCAATCTCAAGCACTTGCGCAAACCGCTTCACGCGTGTCGAGATGGTCACCATGTGACCTATACCGGCAGCCTTTGCGCGGGCGACGATGGCCGCCCGCTCCTCGGCGAAATCCGGAAAGTCGAGATGGCAATGGCTGTCGACGAGCATCAGGCGCTCGCCTCAGGGTTTTCGACATAACGCGGAAACACGCCCTCCGGCGCGGGCAGCGCCGTGCCGGGCACCAGCGCATAGTCGGCATGGACATGCGCGAAGTCACGCTTGTCCGCCGGCACCGCCAGCAGGTCCAGCAGCTTGCCGGCCGACCCCGGAATGTAGGGCTGGCACAGCAATGCCACGCGCCGCACCAGTTCGGCGGTCGTCCACAGCACTGTTTCCATGCGCGCCGGATCGGTCTTCTTCAGCGCCCAGGGCGCCTGCGAGGCGAAGTAGCGATCCGCTTCCGCCACAACGCCGAAGATCGCCGCCAACGCGAGATGGATGCCCTGTTCCGCCATCGCGTGGCGCGCGGTACCCAGCGCTTCCACCGCCTGGTCGAGGATCGCGCTGTCGGCTTCGGTCAGCTCGCCGCGATGCGGCACCACGCCGCCGCAGTTCTTGGCGATCATCGACAGCGAGCGCTGCGCCAGATTGCCGAGACCGTTGGCGAGATCGGCATTTGTGCGGTTGACGATCGCGTCATGGCTGTAGCTGCCGTCCTGGCCGAAGGGCACCTCGCGCAGGAAGAAATAGCGCACCTGATCGAGGCCGTAATGCTCGACCATGGTGAAGGGGTCTACGACATTGCCGACCGACTTCGACATTTTCTCGCCGCGGTTGAACAGGAAGCCATGCGCGAAGACGCGGTTCGGCAGTTCGATGCCGGCCGACATCAGGAAAGCCGGCCAGTAGACAGCATGGAAGCGGACGATGTCCTTGCCGATGATGTGCGTGGCCGGCCAGTAGCGCCATTGCTCGGCCTTGGTGTCGGGATAGCCGGCAGCGGTGATGTAGTTGGTCAAGGCATCGACCCAGACATACATCACATGCTTGTCGTCGCCGGGCACCGGCACGCCCCAATTGAAGGTCGTGCGCGAGACCGAGATGTCCTTGAGGCCGGACCTGACGAAGCTCATCACCTCATTTCGGCGCTCGGCCGGACCGACGAAATCGGGCTGGCTTTCGTACAGCGCAAGCAATTTGTCCTGATAGGCGGAAAGCCTGAAGAAGTAGCTTTCCTCCTCATTCCACTCGACCGGCGAGCCAAGCGGCTCGCGCCGCACGCCGTCGTCGCCGAGCGTGGTTTCGCTCTCTTCGAAATAGGCTTCCTGGCGGACCGAATACCAGCCGCTATAGCGGTCGAGATAGATGTCGCCATTGGCCGCCATAGCCTTCCAGATCGCCTGGCACGACTCGTAGTGGCGTGGTTCCGTCGTGCGGATGTAGTCATCATTCGAGCCGCCCAGGACCTCTGTCATCGAACGGAAGATCGCCGAGTTGCGGTCAGCAAGCGCGAGTGGCGTTATGCCTTCCTTCTCGGCCGTCTGCTGCATCTTGAGGCCATGTTCGTCGGTGCCGGTGAGGAAGAGCACGTCCTTGCCGTCCAGGCGCTGGAAGCGGGCCAGCGCGTCGGTCGCAATGACCGTATAGGCGTGGCCGATATGCGGCTTGCCGTTCGGATAGAAAATCGGTGTGGTGATGTAGAATGTGTCGCGTGACATGAATGAACCGTCATGAATGTCCGAATTGAGTGTGAGCGGTGGATATCGCATCGAGACGGCGATTGCCATCCCGACCCGAGGCCGGATCCGGTCACATTTGCATTGCGGAATTCAGTCGGTCGATCATGGTCAAGGCGTGCTGCTTCTTGTCAAGATTGTAGGTGTCGGTCTCAGATATGGCGTTCAGCGCCTCGTGCCAAGTGTCGGACAGCGTTTTCGCCCGCGCGAGATCCCCAGCCAGAGCGGCTTCACTGGCGCCGGTGGAGAGCAGATCGAGCGCGCGGCGGTTGAAGATGTCGAACTGGATCGCCTGGTCGCGGCCGGCGACGGCCTCGGCAAGGCGATAGGCGCCGGCGATGTCGCTCTTGCCCGACGTGACCAGGGCGTCGAGGGTGCCGGCAATCTCCAGCCCGCCATATTGGGTCAGAAGGATCGCATTGCGGGCGCTGCCCCCTGCCCGTTCCGCTAGTGCCGCGCGCGCAGCAGGATCGGAAGGTGGCGGCGGCTCGACGGTCTCCAGAACACTCATCAGGCTGCCGGCATCGAGCGGCGTCAGCCGCACCATCTGGCAGCGCGAACGGATGGTCGGCAAAAGGCTGCCCGGCGCCTGCACGATGAGGATGAACAGCGTGCGGCTCGGCGGCTCCTCGAGGTTCTTCAGCAAGGCATTGGCGGCGTTGGTGTTCATGTCGTCGGCCGGATCGACGATCACCACCCGGTAGCTGCCGTCATGCGAGGTCAGCGACAGGAAGCGGTTGACCTTGCGGATCTCGTCGACGGTGACGACGGTCTTGAAACTCTTGGTCTTGTCGTTCAGCGGCCGGGTCAGGTGCAGCACGCCGGGATGCGCCCCGGTGGCGATCTGGCGAAACAGCCGTGAGGCCGGATCGGGAACGGCAAACGTGTCCGGCGCCTGGTCGAAGGCCGGATGCTTCAACAGATGGTGCGCCAGGTGAAAGGCAAGCGTCGCCTTGCCGATGCCGACCGGCCCGGCAAAGATCAACGCATGCGGCAGTTTTCCCGAGCGATAGGCGGCAGCGAGCATCGCGGCCGCCTGCTCATGGCCGACCAGGCGCAGCGTCTCGGACGGCTCCGGTACACCGTCCAGCGTGTCGTGCTGCTCGGGAGCGATGCGTTCGAAGATCATGCGGGCGCCGCCTGTCGGTTGCGCGCGGGCGCCCTCGCCTCAAGTGCGGCGAACACCACCGCGGTGATGACATCCTCCACCGCAGCGGGAGGCGCCGACGCGTCGATCACGATGCAGCGGTCCGGCTCGGCGGCTGCGATCGCCAGGAAGGCGTCACGGCGGCGCTGGTGGATGTCCAGCGTCTCCTTTTCGAAGCGGTCCGGACCGTCCTCGGCGCCACGCCGCGCGGCGGCGCGCCGCAAGCCCTCGGCGGGGTCAATGTCAAGGATCAGCGTCATGTCCGGCATCATGCCGTTGATGGCGACCTCCTCCAGAGCTTCCATGAAAGCCGGATCGAGGCCGCCGGTGACGCCCTGATAGACGCGCGACGAATCCAGGAAACGGTCGCAAAGCACGATGGAGCCGCGCTCCACCGCCGGCCGGATGACCTGCTCGACATGGTCGGAGCGTGCGGCGGCAAACAGCAGCGCCTCCATCTTCGGCCCGAAAGGCTCGGCGGCGCCGGACAGGAGCACGTGCCTGACCGCCTCGGCGCCGGGTGACCCCCCGGGTTCGCGGGTGAGGAGGACATCGTATTTCTTGGCGCGCATCTTCTGGGCCAGCCGCTCGATCTGCGTCGACTTGCCGGCGCCCTCGCCGCCTTCGAAGGTGATGAAAAATCCGCTTGCCAATCGAAAGGCCTTTGTCCTGCTTTGCGCTGGTGTCTTAGTCCGCGCCCGAGAAAAGGTCCACGCCGCAGGAACTCAACGCAGCCAGCCTACGGCCAGTTCCCTGGCGGCATCAAACGCGCGTTGCGGCAGTGTGCCGACGCCGACCGATTCGGCGGCGAAAAGCGGGGTTTCCTGGCTCAGCGTGTCGCCGATCCAGACGCGCAGCGCGCCGACGGGTTGCCCCTCCTCCACCGGGGCCGATACCGGCCCCTGATAGACGATCCTGGCGGTCAGCTTGTCGCGGTTGGCGATCGGCAGCAGGACGTCGATCGGCGCCTTTGCCTTCAGCGCTACGCTGGATTTGGCGCCGCCGAACACCTGGGCCTCGCCGACCACTTCGTTGCTGGCGAAAATCTCGGTCTTCTCGAAGGAGCGGACGCCCCATTCGAGCAGCTTGCGCGCTTCCTCGGCGCGCTCGCGGTCATTGGCCAATCCGCTCATCGCCGCGAACACCCTGGTCCCCTCATGGCTGACCGAGCCGACGATGCCGAAACCGCCCGCCTCGCTTGACCCGACCGCCATTCCGTCGGCGCCGATGCCCATGGCCAGCAACGGGTTGCGGTTCTTTTGCGAGATCTTGTTCCAGGTGAAATCGGGCCGGCCGTAATAGAGATAGAGATCCGGATATTCGCGCCATATATGCAGGCCAAGCTGCGCCAATTCGCGCACCGTCGTCTGCTGGCCGTCGGCCGGCAGGCCGGTGGAATTGACGAATGTCGATTTCGCCAGCCCGATCTGGCGCGCGCGATCGTTCATCTGCACTGCGAAATTCTGTTCGGAGCCGGCCATGCCTTCGGCCAGCACCATGCAGCCGTCATTGGCGGCCTGTATGGTGACCCCCTGGATCAGATCCTCGACCCGGATCGCCGATTTGAGCTTGGCAAACATGGTCGACGTTCCCGAAGGCGCACCGCCCTTGCGCCAGGCATTTTCCGAAACCACGAAGGTGTCGTCGAGGCTCATGCGCTTCGACTTGATGGCGTTGAAGACCATCTCCATCGTCATCAGCTTGGCCATCGAGGCCGGCGGGATCGGTTGGTCGGCATCCTTGGAAAACAGCACCGTGCCGGTTTCGGCATCGATCATGAAAGCCTGCGTGGCCTTGGTCTCAAAAAGCTGCGCGTTGGCCGGAACCAACGCGGCAAGCAAGAAGCCAAGGCCAAAAAGCCCGGCAAAAGGGTGGAAAAGGCGAAATCGCATGAAGAGGCTCGACTGTTAGCCGGCAGAAACTTGCCGCAACGCTATCAGGCTTCTTCCCGGCGGATCAACCGCGCAATGACAAAACCGGCGTGCCTTTGTTGGTCAGTTGCGCACAGCCAGCGCGTCCGGCGCGCCATGCGACCATGCCGCGCGCAAGAGGTCGTCGACATTGCCATGGCCATCCGGATAGAGATTGACCGCGTACCAGTCATTGCCGTCGAGTTCGGTGCTCTGGATTTCGGTCCTGCCGAACGGTTCGAGAGCCGCAGCCACCCGCTTTGCCTCGGCAGCATCGTCGAAGGATCCGGCGGCGACATAGTCGGAAACGGCAGGCGATGCCTGCGGGTTGGATTTCTTCCACGATTGCAGGATGTCGGCTGGCGACATGCCCTGGTCGTCAAGCGCTGCAAAGACGTCGGCGCGCTGTACGCGCTCATCCGCATAGGAGAGCGAAGCCACGGCAAAGGACGATTCCGGGCGCTGAGGCACGATCGGCCCGAATTCAGGCAGCGTCACATCGCTTGAGGCCGGTGCCTGCATCGACATCACTGGCTGTGTGTCGGAATTCGTCAACTGACCAGGAAACGGCACTGCGGCAGGTGGTGCGCCAACAGATAGGCTCGGCGAAGGTCCGTTCATCGCCACCATGACGCCGGTCGGCAAGCCATCGGACGGGTCCGGGCGGTTGCCCGGGCGGTAGGAGGCGACCAGATATTGGTCGTCGTCGCCGTCGAGCGGTGCGCGGCCAATATATTCCACCTTGACCCTGGCCGTGCCGACCTTGGCATAGTCGAGCATTTGCGCGGCGCGTTCCGAGACATCGATGATGCGTCCCTCGTGATAGGGGCCGCGGTCGTTGACGCGCACGATGACCGAGCTTCCGGTCTCGGTGTTGGTGACACGGGCATAGCTCGGCAGCGGCATGGTCGGATGCGCCGCCGTCAGATGGGTCATGTCGTAGACTTCGCCATTGGCTGTGAGACGACCGTGGAAGGCATCGCCATACCAGGAGGCGAGACCGACCTTGGCGTAGCGCTTGTCTTCCTTGGGGTAATACCACTTGCCGCGCACCTGATAGGGCTTGCCCAACTGGTCGCGGCCGCCGCCGCGCCGCATGTACTGAACGCGCGGGCTGGCCTTCACACCGTATTCGGTCTCGGCAAAATATTCCTTCGAGCGAGGCTTCTTGTAGACCATGGCTTTCGGCTCGGACTGCGGCGACGCGCACGCGGCCAGCAACGCAGCCGAAAGAGCGCACAACACCAAAGCAGGAGCGCGACGAAGACGCCGATGCGTCGTGGTCTGCATGTTTTCCGATGTCCCCTACCGTCTCGACACAGGCGCCGCTTCTAGAATTTCGGCGGAGCCAGATGAGCAATGCCTGCGACGCGCCAATCCCCATCCCTTGTGCGCAGGAATTGTTTATCAGCGTATTAATCGATTGTGTCCGGAACCGGGCAGGAATGTGGCGGCCAGGTCCCGGGCTGGCCGGGCGCCTGTGAGGAGGCATCCGGGACCTCTGTCCTTTGGAGTCTGGAAGTGAACCTGTGGCATGAAGCGCGGCTGCCTGGAACCGACCGACCCGAGATACGTTCTGCGCCTCATGGATGAATTCTTTGAACGTTTCGGGCAACAGACGTGGCTGCCCTTTTCCGTAATTTCAGCCAGGCTTTTACTCGCGGCCGTCCTTGGCTCCATCGTTGGGATCGAACGCGAATGGCGCAACCGGCCGGCCGGATTGAGGACACACATCCTCGTCTGTGTTGCGACGGCTCTAATTGCCATCCTCACGATCGAGATTACTCACCTTCACGTCTTCGATGGTCAGGAAATCGCCATTGATCCTATCCGCTTGATCGAAGCCACGACTGCCGGCGTGGCATTTCTGGCCGCGGGCTTGATCTTCTTCTCCAAGGGCGAGGTTCAAGGGCTTACCACTGGGGCGGGCATGTGGCTGGCAGGCGCCATAGGCCTGGCGGTTGGGCTCGGGTTCTGGCAGATCGCGGCTTTGGCAACTGTGCTCGCACTTGTCGTGCTGGGCCTTCTGCAACTGGTGCAGGTCGGCAGCAAGGATCGCAATTAGAGCCCTTGCGCTCGAACAAAACGGGCTCGCAGCTCCGTTCGGGCACCGAACGCCACCCCCTGTTATCCATGGCAGCGCCGATGGTTGACTTGGCGCTGGGCAACGCTCTAGAGAAATGAACCGCAAGCTGGTCCGGAAGCATAGGTATCATTTGATACCAACTGTCGTTCACTGGGTCGGTTGATGTTCCTGAATGATTGAAAAATCACGACGGAGGGATGGCCGAGCGGTTTAAGGCACCGGTCTTGAAAACCGGCGTGGGTGCAAGCCCACCGTGGGTTCGAATCCCACTCCCTCCGCCAGATATTTGGCTACCGTGCTGAATTGCCTCTCTATTTTCAAAGAGGGCCAAATCTTTCCTAAGTTATTCCTAACTTCCTAAAACGAAGAAGCCTGCCACCGCGAGGCGTGAGCGCAAACGTTGCGCCAGCCTCAGGATCAACGTTCGTCCTGGCGATAGAGCCGTTTGGTCGCGCGGTCGCTTTCCATGCGTTCTGCAGGACCACGGTGGCGTCGGGTCATAAGAACGTATGCCATCAATAGGGCCAGCAACAGTGGCCCACCAGCAACGACGATCAACCACATCACACTTTCAAACATGAGGCATCTCCTTCACGTCACAACCGTCAAGGAGAAGAACCGTTCCGTTCAAAGTTACAGCAACACCAGCACCTCCTGCGACTGAGGGCCGTTTTCCCATGTGACCGTTTCGGAAATCCGGGCTCCGCTGCAACAAAAGGCTGCGGCTGCACGTTGCGGTTGATCATTCAACCAGGAGCAAAGCAAATGGCCGACGACAAAACGAAGACGGACTTCCGCGATCGGGACCGCGTCTCTGCCGATGAGGATTATGAAGTCGAGTATTTCGCCACCAAGGCCGGCATCACCCCGCAGCAGGTCAAGGAATTGATCGCGAAGCACGGCAACCGACGCGAGACGCTGGAGCGGGAAGCGAAGGCTCTGGGGAGCGGTAGGTAGGCCGGCATGCCAGAGTACCAGGTGGAAGAGTGGCATGGAGAGGAGTGTGTCTCAACTCAGGCCACGAGCGCCGATGATCCGTTATCTGCGGTAGAGAAGGTCACGGGCCAAAGGGTGTCGCCTAGAGCGCTTCAGGAGCATTGGTTTCGTGTGGTCGATGAAGATGCGCGAAGCACGCATGAATTCAGCCTTGAGGACGGCGGCCCGGCTGGAGATTTCGCAAAATAGCCATGACCAGAATCTCGGACCTGCATTGGGACCAACGCTGCAGATAGGCGAGAAAGGTGCAGCCGCCGGGCGGACCCGACGGCTTATCGTCGATTGGATCGCTGCCGCCGCATAGGGCCTTAAGGCGCGGCCGGCGCCAGCTTGGCGGCTACTTGGTCGATCTTGTCGGCAAGTACGCTATTGGCCCAATCTGTCACCTCAGGGTCAACGGGCTTGTTGGCCATTTGGGCAAGGGCTGCATCGATCGATGGGACGTTGGCAGCGGCAGCTGTGGCGGCGGTCTGAGCAGCGGCCGCATCCTGGGTGGCGTCATCGAGCGCTGCCTGTGCTGCATCGAGGTCGGCCTGCGTCGGGACATCTTCGGGCAGGGTATTCGGGTCAGCCGCTTTCGCATTCAGCGCGTCGAGCGCCGCTTTGGCGTCGGTAACCGCCTGATTAGCAGCATCGAGCGCCGATTGAGCGTTCTTGGCTATTGCCGACTGTGTCACAAAAGCCTGCACGCCAGCGAAGTTCTTGCTCTTGGAGTGCATAAAGGCGTTGGCGTTGCGCTGCAGCGAGTTCAACCGGCCGAGCTTGGCATGGATATTCTTTTCCTTGGACACAGAAGGGGTAGCGGCCTTGGCGACCTGGCCCTTAGGGGCCTGGCCCTTGGCGGATGCCGACTTGCCGACCGAACCGCCGCCTCCGCCATTGCCGCCAGCATTACCGTTTCCTCCGCTATTGCCATTGCCGTTACCATTGCCATGGCCGTTACCATGGCCGTTGCCACCAGCAGCAGCCAGGGCCGGCGACACCAGAAGCGAGAACACCGCAAATGCAGCAAAAAGGGTCTTTCGGGATGTCATAACTACCTCCGAGATTGCCACCGCCACTAACCGCTATAGCGGGCAACATGAGGAATCGCTAACACAAAGGGTAAACTTAGATATAGATGTGTTTTCATTGCGAGAACGAAGCGGCCGGCCGGCGAAACGCCAACCAGCATAACTCTTTGAAATTGCTGAAGTAGATCACCCTCCTTGGAACCGGCCGGCCTTCCGAACTCAAAGGTCCTAGACCGCTCAGACCAAGGTCTTAAGCCGTGGTTTCGGCCGCGACTCAGAAGTCGTGACGGCGCGGCGACCTTCGGTAGTCGGCACCTATCGGCCTGAGGCCGAGCTCGACATCGATCCGCTGCAGTGTTCCCAAACACCGCCTAAGTGGTTGTATTCCCTGTCTTTTGATATAAGCGCTAGTCTGAGGTAAAATTTCGACCGGCATCTGGCGGGCTTACGTTATGCAGCATCGAACGTTCTTTGGCGGCAAGGTCACCGAGATCCCCACTTCGTTACATAGCGATCCCAGGGGAATGCTGACCGCTATCGAGTTCAGCGGTTACAATTTCCAAGCCGTGCGGGCGTTCATCGTCACCGCGCCGCGCGGCACGTCGCGGGGCGGACATGCACACGGCTCGGGCCGGCAATTGATGATGCAGCTGTCGGGCGAGATCGGCATCGAATTTCGCTACCAGGAACAGGTCGAACGGCTGACGCTCACCGCATCGAACCGCGCGGTGCTGGTCGATGCCGCGGTGTGGGCGCTGCAGACCTATGAAGGCGAGAACCCGGCTTTGCTGGTTTTCTGCGATACCGAATACGACCCTGAAAACTACGTATCGAACCCCTGATGACACTCATCGCGAAAGGAGAGGCCGCGATGCGCGCCAGGACATGACAGCGCCTCGCGGCAGAATGGCTATTCTCGGCGCCGGCATCATGGGCGCCAGCCTCGCTCTCATGATGGCCCGCAGAGGCTACGCGGTGTCCCTCTTCGACAAGGAGAGCGAGCCGATGGCCTGCGCCAGCCGTTGGAACGAGGGCAAGATTCATCTCGGCTATCTCTACGGGAACGATCCCTCGTTGCTGACCGCCCGGCATCTGCTTTCGGGAGGACTGCGTTTCGGCAGGCTTGTTTCCGAGTTGATCGGAAGCAATCTGGAAGCGCACACGACCTTTTCGGAAGATCTTTATCTGGTCCATCGCAACTCGATCGTCGCTGTCGAGGCGCTGGGGGCGATCTTTGAAAGTGTGGATGTATTGGTGCGCAGCCACGCTGACGCCACCAGCTACCTTGCCGACGTATCGGCGGCGCGATCGAATCGGCTTTCCAAAAATGAATTGGCCGATGTCACCAACTCGGACCAGATCGTCGGCGGCTTCCAGGTGCCGGAGCGATCCGTCAACACGCGATGGGTTGCCGACCGGCTTTGCGCCGTGCTTCGGAGTGAACCCAACATCAGCTTGCGAATGGCGGCCAAAGTCCTGTCGGCACAGCCGGTGGATGCAATTGACGGGAAATGGCGCGTGGCGGTCGCAGGCGAGAAAAGCGAGGCGTTCGACATCGTCGTCAATTGCCTATGGGAGGGGCGGCTGGCTGTCGACCGCACGGCCGGCATCGAGCCGGTTCCCGGATGGTCGCACCGCTACCGGCTTTGCCTGTTCGGCCGCACCAGCCAGCCTGTCGATGTGCCGTGCGCGGTCGTCGCCCTTGGCCCGTTCGGCGACATAAAAAACTATGACGGGCGCAACTTCTATCTCTCCTGGTACCCGAGCGGGTTGCTTGCGGAGAGTGGCGAATTGTCGATCGAAACGCCGCAAGCGCTCGATGCCGACGCACGACAGCGGTTCATCGGCGACGTTCGCGCCACGCTCGCCCGGTTGGTGCCCAGTGTTTCCAGCATGTTCGACGATGCCGAGGAGCTTGAGGTACGCGGCGGCTTCGTGTTTGCGCAAGGGCGTGGTTCGCTCAGCGACCCGAAAGCCACGATCCATCGCCGCGACCAATTCGGGGTCAACCGCCTGGGCAACTACATCTCGGTCGACACAGGTAAATATTCGACGGCGCCGTGGCTTGCCGACAGGCTGGCGCGGCAAATCTGCGGGATCGAGTGAATGGGTGAGACGGAACAGGGCGGCGCGAAGCAGGTAGCGCAGAAACAAGTCCAGCTTCGATCCGGCTGGCGGCCGAAGGTCACGGCGCTGGTGCCATGCTACAATTCGGCGGCATTCATTTCGCGTACGCTGGACAGCCTCGCCGCGCAGACCTGGGACAATATCGAGATCCTGGTCGGCGAGGACAATTCGACCGACGCGACATTCGAGATCGTTTCAGCCTTCGCCAGCGGCCGCGACGATGTCCGTATCCTGCGCCGGGACAAAAACCTGGGATGGCTGAAGAATTCCAACGATCTGATGGCCAATGCCAGCGGCGAATTGATGTTCTTTGCCTTCCATGACGACGTCATCGATCCAACCTATATCGAGGCGCTGGTGCGGGCGCTCGATGCCAATCCCGAGGCCGTACTGTCGTTCAGCGATGTCGAAGTGATCGAAGTCAGAGGCGAAAGTGCCACGTGGAAGTTCGACCTGCTGGAGGGCTTGCAGGACGGTTTTGCGCGTGGCCGGGTGATGGCGCGCCAGCCGCATGGATGGTGGGTTCCCAATCGTGGGATATTCAGGGCCTGGGCGTTCCACCGTAGCGGCGGGATCAAGCCCAACACCCAAGGCGAATTCAGCGCCGACTGGACCTGGCTTCTGCATCTGTCGCTGCTCGGCGGCTTTGTCCGCGTGCCGCAAGTGCTCTGCCACAAATACTATCGGGCGGGCAGCATCAGCCGGCGCTGGGAACGCAACAGCACCCAACGAAGGGCATTGAGGGCGGCGGGGATAAGGGAGGTCTGGCACAGCGAGGCCGGCCTTGCACAGAGAACCTTCCTCGCTGCCTATATCGCCTTGCGGCCGTGGCGGTGGCTGCCGCGCTCGCGAGAAGCGGAAAGACGGGGAAACAGGCAATCGGTGCATGGCAGCCCGGACAATTAAGAATGGCGCCGGCGACGTGTCAAAGCGGCTGCGTCAAGACACCCTGCCCGGCCAACGACGATTTCCGCGCATATCCGGCTGCCCCAAAATGGCACTCCGGTTGATTTTTCACGCGAGTTATGGTCGTTCTCCCGCCCATGAAAAAACTATTCCTTGCGGCGCTGGCCTCGGTGACGCTGGCCTGGCCCGCCCACGCGATGGACGCCGCCCTGCGCGCCGGCCTGCTGAAACTCGACCCGGAGACCCGGCTGGAGCAGAGATGCGACGCCGAAGTGCTCGACCGCATCAGCCATGACGACCACAAGTACAAGGCAGACCGCGTCGTCGCCTACGCCTTCGCGACGCCGGAAATGAAAGCCGATGTCATCCGCAGCCCGGGTGCTGCCTTCCGCAGCAAGGGACAGTGGTACCGGCTGAAGTTCAAATGCGAGACGGCGCCGGACCATATGGAGGTTCTGCAGTTCCGTTACCGCATCGGCGACGAGATTCCAGAAGCCGACTGGGCGAAGTACAATCTCTACGACTGAATTCGCTGCGACCAGAATTCTCTCTGGCAGAACGACCTTCCCTATTCCCGTGGCTTTCAGCGTCGGCCGTTAGAGCGGTTCAGCTTTTTATGGAGCAGCTGACCCACTCTAACTCTTTGTTTTTGCATAATTCCGGACGGAAAACCGCTACGCACTTTTCCTGGAATTGCGCCGGCAGGCTCTTGACGCGCGGGAACCATACACGTTAGGGCGTCGGCATATCCGACGACGAACACGCCGATACAGCAAGGGGCTCCGGTCGATGGACATTTTCAGCGCAGCAAGCATGACGGCCCTCCTCCAGGTCATCGCCATCGATCTGGTGCTTGCCGGCGACAATGCCATCGTCATCGGCCTTGCCGCCGCCGGTCTGCCGGTCGAGCAGCGCAAGAAAGCCATCCTGATCGGCGTGTTGGCGGCGACTGTGCTGCGCATCCTGTTTGCCGCCGTCACCGTCAAGCTTCTTGCCATTGTCGGCCTGCTGCTGGCCGGCGGCATCCTTTTGTTGTGGGTGTGCTGGAAGATGTGGCGCGAGCTGCGGACGTCGCATGCCGACGAGTTCGAGGCGACCGAGGCGCTCTCCGATTCCGACCTCAACAGCGACAGAACGGTGGGTGGCAAGGCGCCGCGCAAGACGCTCGGCCAGGCGGCCCTGCAGATCGTCGTCGCCGATGTTTCGATGTCGCTGGACAATGTGCTGGCGGTCGCCGGTGCGGCGCGCGATCATTTTCCCGTGCTTGTCATAGGCCTGGTGCTGTCGATCGCCTTGATGGGCTTGGCCGCGAGCTTCATTGCCAAGCTGCTGCATCGCCACCGCTGGATCGCCTATGTCGGCTTGCTGATCATTCTCTACGTCGCGATCGATATGGTCTATCGCGGCGTTGTCGAGGTCTGGCCGCATGTCAGTCCTGTGGTGAGCTGACGCTGCCGGTCCCACAGCTTCTGTAGCAGCATGGGTATCTGCCGGAGGCAGTGGTCGCGTTCGCCGCAGCCGCTGCCCATACCAATGCCGCAATAAGTGTGGTACTGGCCGCCGATCCCGAAAAACCCCGGATGTTTTCTCATGTCTGCGCCTCGCGTCAGTTTCGTCAGCCTTGGATGCCCGAAGGCGCTTGTGGATTCCGAGCGCATCATCACGCGCCTGCGCGCCGAAGGCTATGAGATCGCACGCAAGCATGACGGCGCCGACCTTGTCGTCGTCAACACCTGCGGCTTTCTCGACTCAGCCCGCGACGAATCGCTCAACGCCATTGGTTCGGCGCTTTCGGAAAACGGCCGGGTGATCGTCACCGGCTGCCTCGGCGCCGAGCCGGACGTCATCCGAGAGAAGCACCCCAACGTCCTCGCCATCACCGGCCCGCAGGCCTATGAGAGCGTGATGGCCGCGGTGCATGAGGCGGCGCCGCCCAGCCACGATCCCTATATCGACCTTCTGCCGCCGCAAGGCGTCAAGCTGACGCCGCGCCACTACGCCTATCTCAAGATTTCCGAAGGCTGCAACAACCGCTGCACCTTCTGCATCATTCCCGCACTGCGCGGCGACCTCGTCTCGCGCCCGGCGGCCGATGTGCTGCGCGAGGCCGAGAAGCTGGCCAAGGCCGGGGTCAAGGAATTGCTGGTCATCTCGCAGGACACCAGCGCCTACGGCATCGACATCAAGTACCAGACGTCGATGTTCGGCGACCGCGAAGTGCGGGCGAAATTCCTCGACCTGTCGGAGGAGCTGGGCAAGCTCGGCATCTGGGTACGCATGCACTATGTCTACCCCTACCCGCATGTCGCCGATGTCATCCCGCTGATGGCGGATGGAAAAATCCTTCCCTATCTGGACATCCCCTTCCAGCACGCCTCGCCGCAGGTGCTGAAGAACATGCGCCGTCCAGCCCATGGCGAAAAGACGCTGGAGCGCATTCGCGGCTGGCGCGAGGTGTGCCCGGATCTGGCGATACGCTCGACATTCATCGTCGGTTTCCCCGGCGAGACCGACGAGGATTTCGAGATGCTGCTCGACTGGCTGGACGAGGCCAGGATCGATCGCGCCGGCTGCTTTAAATACGAGCCGGTCCGCGGCGCCCGCTCCAACGATCTCGGCCTCGAACAGGTGCCGCAGGAGATCAAGGAAGCGCGCTGGCATCGCTTCATGCAGCGCCAGCAGAAGATCTCGGCGACGCAGCTGGCCAAGAAGGTCGGCAAGCGCCTGCCGGTGCTGATCGACGAGGCGCATGGCACGTCTGCCAAGGGCCGGACAAAATACGACGCGCCCGAGATCGACGGTTCGGTGCATATCCAGTCGCGCCGGCCGCTGCGCCAAGGCGACATCGTCACGGTCAAGATCGACCGCGCCGACGCCTACGACCTTTACGGCTCGGCGGTTTAGAAAATTACCAAAAAGGGCGCCTCCCGGCGCCCTCGGATTTTTGGCACAGCCCTCGGCGCGGTTTCGCAGTCGAAGCGTGCAGCCCGCGAAGTGAAAAAGGGCGCCGGGCGGCGCCCCTTCTCTTTTGCGTTTCCGATACTTACTGCGGCAACTTGTCGTCGACGCCCTTCACATAGAAGTTCATGCCGAGCAGCGTGCCGTCGTCGGCTACTTCGCCGTCCTTGAGCCACGGCGTGCCGTCCTGCTTGGCGACCGGTCCTGTGAAGGGGTTCCAGCCATCTGCGATTTTCTTGGCGGTTGCCTCGGCCATCGCCTTCACATCGTCCGGCATGTTGGTGAAGGGCGCCAGCTTGACGGCGCCGTCCTTGATGCCGAGCCAGACATTGTCAGGCTTCCAGGTGCCGTCGAGCGCCGCCTGAACGCGGCTGATGTAATACGGCCCCCATTCGTCTGTCAGCGAGGTCAGCTGCGCGTTCGGCGCGAACTTGATCATGTCGGAGGACTGGCCGAAGCCGTGCAGCTTGCGCTCTTCCGCCACCTGCAGTGCCGCAGTGGAATCGGTGTGCTGGACGATGATGTCGGCGCCCTGGTCGAACAGCGCCTTGGCCGCGTCGGCTTCCTTGCCCGGATCGAACCAGGAGTTCACCCAGACGATCTTGGCCTTGAAGTTCGGGTTGACCGACTGCGCGCCGAGCATGAAGGAGTTGATGCCCATCACCACTTCGGGGATCGGGAAAGAAACGATATAGCCGGCGACCCCTGCCTTCGATTCCTTGGCGGCGATCTGGCCGAGCACGTAGCGGCCTTCATAGAAGCGCGCATTGTAGATGCCGAGATTGTCAGCGGTCTTGTAGCCGGTGGCGTGCTCGAACATCACTTTGGGGAACTTCTTGGCGACCTTCACTTCCGGGTCCATGAAGCCGAAAGAGGTGCCGAAGATGATCTTGCAGCCTTCGCGCGCCAGACGCTCGAAAGCGCGATCGGCATCGGGACCTTCCGAGACGTTCTCGAGATAGGCGGTTTCGACCTTGTCGCCGAGCGCCTTCTCCACCTCGAGGCGGCCTTGGTCGTGCTGGTAGGAATAGCCGAAATCGCCGATCGGGCCGGTGTAGACCCAGCATGCCTTCAACTTGTCGGCGGCCTGCGCCGACGCCGCCAGTGACATGGCGGCGGTCGTGGTCATCAACGCGATAAACAGTTTTTTCATTGTGTTACCTCTCTGAGTTTAGCCTTGGAGCTTCCCGTTTGTTTTTGTTGTCAACGATCCGGAACGAATGGCTGCCCCAAGGAAGCCGGCGTGTTCATCATCGTCAGACGCTTGTTGCGCGAGATTAGAACGAGAACCACGACGGTTGCCAGATAGGGCAGAGAAGAAAGCAGCTGCGAAGGCACCGGAATGCCAAATGCCTGTGCATGAAGCTGGCCGATCCACACCGCGCCGAAGATGTAGGCGCCGGCGAGCACGCGCCACGGCCGCCAGGAGGCGAAGACGACCAGCGCCAGCGCGATCCAGCCGCGGCCCGCGCTCATGTTCTCCACCCATTGCGGCGTGTAGACCAGCGACAGATGGCCGCCGGCAAGGCCGGCGCAGGCGCCGCCGAAGATGACCGCGAGATAGCGGTAGCGGATGACCTTGATGCCGAGCGCATGCGCCGATGTGTGGCTGTCTCCGATCGAGCGCAGAGTGAGGCCGGTGCGGGTCTTGAACAGGAACCACATGACGGCCGCCGTCAGCGCGATCGAGATGTAGAAGATCGGGTCCTGGCCGAACAACAGCCTGCCGACCACGGGAATGTCGGTGAGCACCGGAACGTAGAGGTTTGGCAGCCGCTCGCCGGGCTGGCCGACGAAGCTGGTCCCCATCATGCCGGAAAGGCCGAGGCCAAGCAGCGTCAACGACAGGCCGGTCGCCACCTGGTTGGTGGCGAGCGACAGCGTCATCACCGCAAACAGCAGCGAGAACACCGCGCCCATGGCGATTGCCGCCAACAGGCCGATCCAGGGCGATCCCGTGAGATAGCCGGCTCCGAAGCCGCCGACGGCGCCCATGATCATCATGCCTTCGACGCCGAGGTTGAGCACGCCGGAGCGCTCGACCACCAGTTCGCCGATTGCCGCGATCAGCAGCGGCGTCGCCGCGGTCGCGATGGTCAAAAGGATGTTGATGGCGATGTCCATCAGCGGGCTTCCTTCAACTTCGGCGCGGCTTCAAGCTTCGCCGCGCTTTTCGTCAGCGCCATGCCGACCAGGCGAATGCGGTAATGGATGAGCGTGTCGCAACCGAGCACGAAGAACAAAAGCATGCCCTGGAACACACGCGCCACCTTGTCGGAGATGCCGAGCGCGCTTTGCACCGCCTCGCCGCCGAGATAGGTCAGCGCCAGCACCAGGCCGGCGGCGACGATGCCGAGCGGATTGAGCCGGCCGAGGAACGCGACAATGATCGCTGTGAAGCCGTAGCCGGGCGAGATCACCGGTTGCAGCTGGCAGATGGCGCCGGAGACTTCCGAAATGCCGGCAAGCCCCGCCAGCGCGCCTGACAGCAGGAAGGCGAAGAACACCATGCGGTTGAGGCCGAAGCCGGCGAAGCGCCCTGCCCTCGGGCTGGAGCCGAGCACGCGGACCTCAAAACCCTTGAGCAGGCGGCTCATTAGCACCCAGATCAGCACGGCTGCAACAAGCGCGAAGACAAAACCCCAATTGGCACGGCCGGCATCCGGCATCAGTTCCGGCAGGACCGCCGAGTCATTGAACTGGATCGTCTGCGGGAAACCGTGGCCCTGTGGATCGCGCCAGGGGCCGCGCACCAACCAGTCGAGGAAAAGCTGGGCGACATAGACCAGCATCAGGCTGGTCAGGATTTCGTTGGTGCCGAAGCGCGTCTTCAAGAGAGCCGGGATTGCTGCATAGGCGGCACCGCCGACCATACCGAACAACAGCATCAGCGGCAGCACCAGTGGGCCTTCGAACCCGGGAAACAGCACCGGAATGGCCGAGCCGAAAATGCCGCCGAGGATGAACTGTCCCTCAGCGCCGATGTTCCAGATGTTGGCCTTGTAACAGACCGACAGGCCGACCGCGATCAGGATCAACGGCGCGGCCTTGATCGCCAGCTCATGCAGCTGCCAGACCTGGCTGATCGGCTCGATGAAATAGATCTCGAATGCGCTCAGCGGGTTGACGCCGAGCAGCGCGAACAGAACCGCGCCGGCGATGATCGTTAGGGCGAAGGCGATGAAAGGCGACAGCGCCGAAAAGAGCATAGAGCGCTGCGGGCGTTTGACGAGTTCGAGGCGCATCATGCCGTCTCCAGAACATGTTCGGCGTGGCCGGGCTCGGCGCCGCCCATCAACAGGCCGATCTTTTCGAAAGTTGCCTCGGCGATCGGCAGCGGCTTCGACAATTCGCCGTTGTGCATGACCGCGATCGCGTCCGAAATCTCGAACAGCTCATCGAGGTCCTGGCTGATGACCAGAACCGCCGAGCCACTGCGCGCCAGTTCGATCAGCGCCTGGCGGATATGAGCGGCGGCGCCGGCGTCGACGCCCCAGGTAGGTTGGTTGACGACCATGACGGCAGGGCTGCGGTCGAGTTCGCGACCGACGATGAATTTCTGCAGATTGCCGCCCGAAAGGGCCGCAGCTTCCGGATCGGGCGCGCTCTTGCGCACATCCATCGCCACGATGATGCGCTGGGCGGCGGCATAGACCGCACCGCTTTTGACGGCGCCGCCGGCGCCGACAAAAACCTTGCCGTCGGTGGCGTGCCGCGACAGAAGCAGGTTTTCCGAAAGCTTCATGCGTGGCGCCGCGCCATGGCCGAGGCGTTCTTCCGGCACGAAGGCAGCGCCCATCAGCCGCCGGCCTGTGATCGAGAGCGAGCCGGCATCCTTGCCGCGGATGCGCACGGATGCGGCGTCCTGCTGCAGCACCTCGCCGGAGACGGATTCGAAGAACTCGCCCTGGCCGTTGCCGGCAACACCGGCAATGCCGATCACCTCGCCGGCGCGCACAGTGAGGTTGATATTCTTCAGCGGGATCGAAAACGGGGTTGCCGGCTTGCGGCTGAGGGCGCGGATTTCGAGCAATGGCTGCGCGGTCTCGATGCCTTCGGCCGGCGCACGCACCACGGCCTTCACCTCGCTGCCGACCATCATGCGGGCCAGCGACGAAGCCGTTTCCTCGCGCGGGTTGCAATGGCCGACGACCTTGCCGTGACGCAGCACGGTGGCGCGGTCGCAAATGCGTTTGACCTCTTCCAGCCGGTGCGAAATGTAGAGGATGGATTTGCCCTCGGAGCGCAGGCGCTCCAGCGTCTCGAACAGCTTGTCGGCTTCCTGCGGCGTCAGCACCGAGGTCGGCTCGTCGAGGATGATGAGCTGCGGCGTCTGCAACAGGCAGCGGATGATCTCGATGCGCTGGCGTTCGCCGACCGAGAGATCGCCGACCAGCGAGTCCGGATCGAGCGGCAGGCCATAGCTGAAGGAAAGCGCCCTCGCCTTGGCCGCGATCGAGCTGATCGGTGAGCCGTCATCCAGAGACAGAGCGATATTCTCGGCCGCGGTCAGCGCCTCGAACAGCGAAAAGTGCTGAAACACCATGCCGATGCCGAGCTTCTTCGCCATGCCCGGACTGGTGATCCGCACCGCTTCCCCGTTCCAGAATATCTCGCCGGAATTGGGCTCCAGCGAGCCGAACAGCATCTTGACCAGCGTCGACTTGCCGGCGCCGTTTTCGCCAAGCAGCGCGTGGATCTCGCCCTTGGCGATGTTGAGGTCGATATGATCGCACGCCGTCAGCGTGCCGAATATCTTGGTCAGGCCACGAACCTCAAGCAGGTTCGCTCCATCATGATCTGCACTCACAGTGCCTCCCATCCGGTTCCCGGACATGTTCTGTGTTCCCGCCAGCATGGTATGCGCTGGCCGCTCTCGTGCGAAAGCAGCACCCACCTTGAAAGAGCTTCAAGAATTTCAGCGGAAACTCAAGGGGTAAAGACCGACCTGCTTCGCACAACAGACCGATCGCCCGGTTTTTCGTGCAAACAGTGCCTGGCGTCGCGGCAAAACGCTGAAAGCAAGGCAGATCAGGGGATCAGTATGGTCGTGCCAGTGGTCTTGCGCCCTTCGAGATCGGCTTGCGCCTTGCCCGCGTCCTTCAGCGCATAACGCTGGTTGATCTTGATCTCGACCGCACCGCTCAACGCCACGTCGAACAATGCCGCGGCGGAGACTTCGAGGTCTTCACGCTTGGCGTTGTAGACGAACAAAGTCGGCCTGGTAGCGAACAGCGAGCCCTTCTGCGCCAGCAGCGACATCGAAAATGGCGGGATCGGTCCAGAGGACTGACCGAAAGAGACGAACATGCCGAGCGGCTTCAGACAGTCGAGCGAGGCCGGGAATGTGTCGTTGCCGACCGAATCGTAGACGACGTCACATTTCTTGCCGCCGGTGATGGCGGCGACCCCGGCGACGAAATCCTGCTCCTTGTAGTTGATGACATGGCCGAAGCCATGCGCCTTGGCGAGCTCGATCTTGTCGGTTGAGCTTGCCGTGCCGATCACGGTGGCGCCGAGATGTTTTGCCCATTGTCCCAGGATCAGCCCGACGCCGCCGGCGGCGGCATGGAACAGGATGGTGTCGCCTGCCTTCACCTTGAAGGTCCGGCGCAACAGATACTCCGCCGTCATGCCTTTAAGCATCATGCCGGCGGCCTGTTCGTCGCTGATGCGGTCCGGCACCTTGACGACGCGGTCGGCGGCGACGACGCGCTGTTCGGCATAGGCGCCGACGTTGACGGCATAGGCGATGCGGTCGCCCGGCTTCAGCCAGTCGATGCCTGCGCCGACCTCGAGAACCACACCTGCCGCCTCGCCGCCGGGGATCAGCGGGAAGCCGCCGGGCGGCGGATAGAGGCCGATGCGGTGATAGACATCGATGAAATTGAGGCCGATCGCGGTGTGCCTGACCAGGATCTGCCCGGCGCCGGGTTGTCCCGGATCGGCGTCTTCATAGGTCAGGACTTCCGGACCGCCATGGGCGTGGATACGGACTGCTTTGGACATTGTGGGCTTTCCTGCGGTCAGGCTTTCTTAGTGTCCGGCTTGGCGCCGAGTTTGGGGAAGAACTGCATGATACCGCCGATGCAGGCGAGGTAAAGTCCGGTGATGGTGATGCCGACCTTGGTAAAGACGCTGACCTGTTCGCCCAAAACGCCGATCTGGTCGTAGAAGGCGGCAAGGGCCGCCTGCGCCAGCGCCAGCGCACCGAAAGCACACCAGAGCAGCGTCATGCCAAGATTAATTGGCCGCAGCCGCACCACCCGCACGGGGTGAATGAAGTTGATCGGCACGAAGGTGAGGATGCCGGCCGCCACGACGACGCCGAAGGACACCCACTGTCCCGGCTCGATGACGAACAGCGTGAACACGACCATGTTCCAGACCACCGGAAAGCCTTTGAAGAAGTTCTCCTTCGTCTTCATTCCGGTGTCGGCATAATAGATGGCGCTGGACACCACGATGATGGCCGCCGACAGGAACGACAGCCCTTCGCCCATGAAGCCGCGCTGGTAGAGCGCGAAGGCGGGGATCAGCACATAGGTGACATAGTCGATGATGTTGTCGAGGAGTTCGCCCGACCAGGTCGGCAGGATCTCCTTGACCTCGAGCTTGCGCGCGATCGGCCCGTCTATGCCGTCGACGAACAGCGCCAGCCCCAGCCACCAGAACATCGCCGTCCAGCGTTGCTCGCTTGCCGCCACCAGAGACAGGAAGGCCAGGAACGAGCCAGACGCGGTCAACAGATGCACCGAGAATGCCCGCGCCTGCGGCCAGGTGACCTTTTTCTTCGGCCTCGGAATCCGGTCGGTGATCTTTTTGGCGGCGTTTCTGGCGGTTGTGTTCTTGCTCACGGGCCCCGCCAATCCAGTTTGCAGATTTCGGCCGAGCGGCCGGCAAAGTTCCAGTTGCGGCCGAAAGCCCGCATCTTGCTCTTGTCGGACCTGGCCACGATGATCTCCGGCGCGATCCAGTATTCCGAGTTGCCGATCACGGTATCCTTCTCGCGATCCTTGCCGGGAATCGCAGTGACCGCCCCGTCGATGATCTTCGGTATCTGGAAAATGCGGGTCTTGTCACGCGTCTCATAGGTGATCGGCACCTGCTCGACGCCGAGGAACTTGCCGACAAGGATCGACAACAGCGCGGTGGTTCCGCCGGCCTTTCCGGTGAAGATCCTTGTCAGCGCTTTCACCGCGTAGACGGAGGCGCGCTTGTCGATGAACAGGCCTGCGGTCCAGTTGCCGCGGCTCATATAGCCGGGGATTTCCATGACCAGACCGAGATTGAGGCCGGACAGGTCGACCTCGCCGAAATGGCCTGCGTCGATGCGGAAGCCCGCCCAGGTCTGGCAATAACCCTCCGTCGGCGGATGGCTGCCAAGCGACAGCACGCAAGGACAAAAAACCGTGCAATTGCAGGAGAGTACGAGCTCTCCTTTCATTGCCCAGCCTTGCTCTGCCATGGAATTATCCCCCGTCATGCCGAGACTACTAGCAGGGCGACTACCCAGACAAGCAGTATCGCACCGGCCACTCGGGTTGGAAGGCTGCCGGTGGTCTGTTTTTCGATCAAGGTGAACAGGCCGATCAGCGCCATCCAGAACACGTTCATCGCGCCGACGGCAAACATCACCAGCATCAGCGCCCAGCAGCAGCCGAGGCACCACAGGCCCTGCTTCAGCCCTAGCCGGAAGATGCCACCAGGCTCCGCGCTCCAGTTGGAAAACAGTGTCGAGAACGGGTTCCGGCATTTTGTCAGGCAGGCCTGCTTGAGGCTGCTGAACTGGTAGAGGCCGGCAACCAGCAGCGCGGCCGCCGCGGCAAGGCCGCTCACCGGATCGAGCAATCGAGCGGAGGACGCAAATGCGTGGACGAGCAACGTCAGCACCGCGAAGCCGATAGAGGCGACAAGCCATGTCGAGAGGTAGCCGGCAACCAGGACCAGCGGGTGGGCCACCGGCTCGCCCTTGATGCGGGCGGTGTCGGCGATTTCACAATAGGTACGGATCATCGGCGCCGCCGACGGCAGCATCGTCGCCACGGCCATCAAAAACCACATCACGATCAGCGCCAGAACCGGTGCGCCGCCGGCATCAAGTGGTGCGGGCGTCAGGCACATGCCGAAGAAGCGGTCGAGGACATCCGGCAGCGGCAGTTGCGGCAGATATCGCAGGACCACATCGCCTGGTACGCCGGGGAGCCGGCCTTCGGCGCCGCGGATCGCCATGGCGCCGAGAATGAACCAGGCGAGCAGAATGCCGCCGGCGATGGCGATGTTGACCGTCAGGCGGGGGCTGCGGGCCAGGCTTGCCGTGGCGCGGCCGGCGCGGTCGAGATGGCTGAAATCGTCCTGCTGGCCGGTCATGACAACCGAATGAGCCTAATCGCCGCGTTGATCAAGCCGCATGGTCTGACCTATATCCATGGGTAGACACCTGCATCGCAAACTGGAAGTCCAATTTGGATCATCGCGAGACAGCACGGATACTGGTAGCCGGCAGCGGCCCTGCCGGACTGATCGCGGCGCTCGGTTTCGCCGAGGCGGGCTTTCCGGTAACCCTGGTCGGACCCGAAGCAGGCGGGCCCGATGGCCGGACCACGGCGCTGATGAACCCTGCTCTCAAGGTTCTCGATCGGCTGGGCGTGCTGGCCGAACTTGCGCCGAAGGCCGCGCCGCTGAAGGTCATGCGCATCGTCGATGCGACCAGCCGGCTGATCCGCAGCCCGGTGGTGACTTTTCGCGCCATAGAGATCGGCGAGGAGCAGTTCGGGCTCAACCTGCCCAACAGTGCGCTGAACCCGACGCTGGCCAAGTCCGTCGCGGCGCATCCCGGCATCGAATGGCTGACGTCGATGGTCGAGAGTTGGCGTCTGGACGCCGATCAGGCGCATGCCGTCTTGACTGATGGTCGCGAAGTCTCGGCCGCGCTTGCGGTCGCTGCCGATGGGCGCCTGTCGCCGGCGCGCGAGGCGGCAGGCATAGTGGCCTCGGTGCGATCCTACCGCCAAGCGGCGCTGGTGCTGAATTTTGGCCATCGCAGCGAACACGGCTTCACCTCGACCGAGTTCCACACAGAGACCGGGCCGTTCACCCAGGTGCCGCTGCCCGGCAACCGCTCCAGCCTCGTCTGGGTGGTGAAACCGGAGACGGCGAAGGACCTCGCCGCACTCGATGACGCGACGCTTTCCGAGCGTGTCGAGCAGCAGATGCAGTCGATGCTGGGCCGGGTGTCGGTCGAGCCCGGTCGGCAGATCTACCCGCTGTCGGCGGCATCGCCCGGGCGCTTCGCGCAAAACCGTGTGGCGCTGGTCGGCGAGGCTGCACATGTGTTCCCGCCGATCGGAGCCCAAGGTCTCAACCTCGGCATCAGGGACGTCGAGGATCTGATTGGAATCGCTGGTGAAAATCGCGGCGACCCTGGCGCCGCAAGGGCTTTGGCCGCCTATGATTCCAGGCGCCGTCCCGACGTTCTGGCGCGTTCGGGCGCGGTCAACCTGCTTAACATGTCGTTGCTGTCGGACATGTTGCCGGCGCAGATGGCACGCAGCGCCGGCCTCAATGTGCTCGGCAGTTTCGCGCCGCTGCGCGCCTTTTTCATGCGCGAAGGCTTGAGGCCGGGCAGCGGCTTTGCGGCGCTTACCGGCGGTTCAGGGAAACAGGTCCGGCGGTAAGATGCCGTGGCGGATCATGTAGAGCAGCCCGGTCACCGTCAGCACCGAGAGGCAGTTGGTGATCAGCACGCTGGCCGACGCGCGTTGCACCCAGACGCCATATTGCTGGGCGATGACGAAGACGTTGGTTGCGGTCGGTAATGCCGCCAAAAGCACGGCTGAAAAAACCCAGATTTCGGAAAAGTTCCCGATCCAGCTCAGCACGACGTAGCAGAGCGATGGATGCAGGATCAGCTTCAGCGCCGCGATCGACGCCAACTCATGCGGCACGCGGTTGAGGGGCCGGAGCGCAAGCGTCACGCCCATGGCAAACAGGGCGCAAGGGGCGGCCGCCCGAGACAGATATTCGAGCAGGCGATCGACCGGCTGCGGTGGGTGAAAGCCGAGATAGGCGGCGCCGACGCCAAGCGCGGTCGCGATGATGAACGGGTGCAGGACGATTTTCCTGACTACGCCGAGGATGAGCCGCCACGGCGATGTCTTGTCGTCGCCCGACAGCGCCATCATCATCGGCGCGATGGCGAAATGCATGATATTTTCGAAGCAGAAGATCAGCGCGACGGGAACCGCCGCCTGTTCGCCGAAGGCGAGCAGCGCCAGCCCCGGCCCCATATAGCCGATATTGCCGTAGGCCGCGGCCAGCGCCTTGATCGTCGACTGGGCGATCTCGCCGCGCGACGCCGTCACCGACCATACGAACATGATCGAGAAGATCGTGTAGGTGGAAAATACCGAGCCGAAGATGAAGCGCCATTCGGTCAACTGTTCGAACGGCGTGCGGGCCAGCAATTGGAAGAACAGGGCAGGAAGCGCGACATAGACGATGAAGGTGTTCATCCAGCCAAGCGCTTCCAGCGGCTGCCTGGTCATGCGCGCGACCAGAAAGCCGATGAAAATCAGCCCGAAGAACGGAAGAACAAGACCGACAATGTCAGACATTTTTGCCCTGGCCCGAAACCCCGGGACCGGGCTAGCCCGTAGCTTCATCAGGCGTCAAGCGCTTCGGCATTGAACTGACACGCTATCTGCGCCAAATAAAGCCTGATCCCAGACCTAAGTCGGGCTCGATTTTTGGCCACGGTGTGTGTAAATTCAAAGTCTTAGAGCGCTCTTCGCACATTCGAGGGGACGCCGGGCGCTCTAGAGGCTTAGTGGTGAGTATGATGAAAACGGCCAAATTTTCGATCGGACAGGTGGTTCGTCATCGGCTGTTTCCGTTCCGCGGCATCATTTTCGATGTCGATCCGCAATTCGCCAACACCGACGAATGGTACGAAGCCATCCCGGCCGACGTGCGGCCGCGCAAGGACCAGCCGTTCTACCATCTGCTCGCCGAGAATTCGGAAACCGAATACATCGCCTATGTCTCCGAGCAGAACCTGCTCGAGGATCAATCGGGCGAACCGGTCCGGCATCCACAGATCGGCGAGATGTTCGACAAGCGGCCCGACGGACGCTATGAGCCAAAACGCCAGTCGAGACACTGACATCACCTTGCATCGACGTGACGACAACAAAAAAGCGGGGCATGACCCCGCTTTTTGTCGCTCCGGTATCTGTCCCGGCGATTAGTTGGCGGCTTTGGCCTTGGCCTGCTCGTCCTTGAGCTTCTTGGCGAAGTCCTGGTTGTTCTTGACGACGAAATCCTGAAGTTTTTTCTGCCGGTCCTCGATGTCCGACTGCTGCAGCGGCGCGCCGTCAAAGGCGCCGCTGAAGCCGGTCAAGGCAACCTTGATTGGATTTGGCTGACTCTGGAAGTTGATCGAGGTCAGCGTGATCGCCTGTCCCTTCTTGAAGGAAGCGACGAGCGCGTCGGTCAGCGGCACTTCGGCAACGCAACGGTCGGCGAAGCAAATGACATAATCCAGCTTCGTCGCCTTGCCGGCGTCTATTTGCAGGGCGATGCCGGGGGGCACCAGGCGACCTGGGGGAACCGTGACCTGGAAGACCTTGCGGTTTACCTTGCCCTTCAACTCGATCAGGCTGACGCCGGTGACGAACTGGCCGTTGCCGGCAGTGATGATGTTCTGGACATTGCAGATGTCGACATCTTCCTGCTTGGTGCAGGCCTTGAACCAACCCTGCGGAATCTGTTGCTGTGCCGAAGCGGTGGGAAGTCCGGCGCCCAGAAAGCCGACCACGCCCGCGGCCAGGACCGAAAGGCGGTATGCGTTGCTGTTCAGGCTCGTCATGTCGTGCATTTCCTCTCAAATGATCCCGGGACCGGCTTCTTCGCGCCGTGTGGTCCTGCTACCTGTTGCCGAATTGAGGCAACAGAATGACTTCGGAGCGCGTGTTACACTGCATGAGCAGCCGAATCCAGCCCGCCGCCTGCAATTCTTGGCCTCGCAATTTGGGTCGTGCGATTTGGATTAATGTATCTGGCCGGAGCGCCGCGGCGCCATGTTAGGGTGCACTCCGAATCATCAAGCCGCCCAGTAAGGAGACGGTCATGGGCCGCATTCTTGTTTGGCTGATCGCCGCAATCTCGTTCTTCGCCTTTGCACCCGGCGTGGCGATGTCGGAACCGAAACATGCCATCGCCATGCAGGGCGAGCCGGCGCTGCCAGCCGACTACCAGCATTTCGACTACGTCAATCCCGATGCGCCCAAGGGCGGCAACATCACTTACTGCGTCGTCGGCAGCTTCGACAATCTGAACCCGTTCATCCTGAAGAGCCTGCGCACCACGGCGCGCGGCATGCAGGACCTCATTTTCGGCAATCTCGTCTTCGAGCCGTTGATGATGCGCAACTACGACGAGGCCTTCACCCTCTATGGCCTGCTCGCAGACACAGCCGATATGGACCTGGAGCGCAAATCGATCGAATTCCACCTTAATCCAAATGCGAAGTGGTCGGACGGTGAGCCGGTGACGCCGGATGACGTGCTGTTCACCTACGATGTCTTCACCGACAAGGGCCGCCCGCCCTACAGGGATCGCATGAGCCTGATCGCCAAGCTCGAAAAGACCGGCGATCACAGCGTGCGCTTCACCTTCAACGACAAGGCCAATCGCGAGACCCCCTTGATCATCGCGCTGACGCCGATCATCCCAAAGCACGCCTTCAACAAGGATACCTTCGACAAGACGACGCTGAAGCCGGTGATCGGCAGCGGTCCCTACACCATCGACAAGGTGCAGCCGGGACAGCGCATCGTCTTCAAGCGCAATCCGAATTACTGGGGCAAGGACATCCCTTCCAAGCGCGGCTTCGACAACTACGACCAGATCACCATCGAGTACTTCCTCAACGCCAATGCCAAGACGGAAGCGTTCAAGAAAGGCATCTGCGCCATTTACGATGAGGGCGATCCGGTCAAGCGCGAGCGCGATATCGATTTTCCCGCCTTTCATCGCGGCCAGGTGATCGCCGAGACCTTCGACACCGGCATACCGCCCGTGGTGACCGGGTTCCTGTTCAACACGCGGCTGGAGAAGTTTTCCAATCCGGAGGTGCGGCGCGCGCTCGGCATGCTCTACGACTTCGAATGGGCCAACAAGAACCTGTTCGGCGGTAAGTACACGCGCACGATGAGCTACTGGCAGAATTCCGAACTTTCCGCGCTCGGCCATCCCGCCAGCGACAGGGAAAAGGCGCTGCTGGCGCCCTACCCCGGCCGCGTGCCGGCCGATGTCATGGACGGCAGCTGGCGCCCGCCGGTGAATGACGGCACCGGCCAGGACCGTAAGGTGCTGAAGGTGGCGTTCGACCTGCTGAAGAGCCAGGGCTACACCGTCAAGGACGGGGTCCTGCTGGACCCAAAGGGAAACCCGTTCGGTTTCGAGATCCTGACGGCCTCGCAGGACGAGGAACGCTTTGCCGCCATCTATCAGCGCTCGCTGGAAAAGATCGGCATCGCGGTGACCATCCGCAGCCTCGAGGCCGACCAGATCCAGTCGCGCAAGCAGCGTTTCGACTTTGAGGTTCTTGTCGGGTCGAGCGGGTTCAGCAACTCGCTGTCTCCCGGTATGGAGCAGAACCTTCGCTGGGGTTCTTCAGAGGCCAAAAGAGAAGGTTCATTCAATCTGGCCGGCGTCGCCGATCCGGCGGTCGACGCGGCGATCGACGCGATGCTGAGAGCACGGACCAAGGAAGACTATGTCGCCGCCGTGCGCGTGCTCGACCGATTGCTGATCTCCGGCAATTACATGGTGCCGATGCAGTACAACGCGCAGCAATGGCTCGCTTACTGGAATTACCTGGACCATCCCAAAAAGACGCCCATATTCGGTTATCAATGGCCGACCTGGTGGCGCAAGCCGAACTGAGCGTGGCCGAGATCGGTCTCGCTGAAACGTTCGGCTGCAGGAGATCAAGATGAGCGATGACAATTCCATTACCGTCGACGTGGTTTCCGACGTCGTCTGCCCCTGGTGCTTCGTCGGCCAGAAGCGGCTGGATAAAGCGATTGCCGCTGCCGGCGACGTTGAGGTTCATGTGCGCTGGCGGCCGTTCCAGCTCGACCCGACCATCCCGCCCGAGGGCAAGGACCGGCGCGAATACATGCTGGCCAAATTCGGCAGCGACGAGCGCATCCGTCAGATGCATGCCCGCATAGAGCCGCTCGGCGAAGCCGAAGGCATCGATTTCGCTTTCGACGCCATCAAGGTGGCCGCCAACACGCTGGACGCGCATCGTGTCATCCGCTGGGCCGGTGCCGCCGGTGAAGCCGTGCAGAACCGGCTCGTGCGCCGGCTGTTCCAGCTGTATTTCGAGGAAGGCGGCAATATTGGCGACCACGCCGTGCTGGTCGATGCCGCCCGCGAGGCAGGCATGGACGCTGCCGTGGTCGAAACGCTGTTGCCGACCGATGCCGACGTCGAGGAGGTGCGCACAGAAATCGCCACGGCATCGCGGATGGGGATCACCGGCGTGCCGTGTTTCCTGCTCGAAGGCAAATACGCCGTCATGGGCGCGCAGGACCCCGACACGCTGACGGATGCCATCCGCCAGGTCGCGGCTGCAAAGGCCAAGGGCGAGCTGGAAAAGGCCGGCTGACCGAAGTTATTTCACCGTCACCTTGGCTTTGCTGAGGAAGAAGCCATGCCCGTTGCTGCCCGTGCAGGTCAGTCCCTTGGTTGACGACTGGCAGGTAAACGGCCCTTTGCTCCAGCTGTTGCCATAGGCCAGCTTCGCGACATCGCTGCAGCAGCCCTGCTCTCCCGGATTCTTGATCAAGGTCGCCGGGCCGTTCGGCCCAAGGATCACGGTGACGTAGCTGGGCTCGACGCGCGAACAGCTCAGTTCCGGAACGCCATCCTGTGGTTCGTAGGTGCTGGTGCCGCCCTTCGGCGTGTAGATGCAGCCGATGTTGCCGGACGGAGCATTGAACTCGATTTGCCCTTCGGCGCTTGCCGGAATGGTCTGGCTGACGGCATGCGCAAGAGGCAGCCAGGCAAAGAGCGTCACCATTGCGGGAACGGCTGCGCGTGCAAGCATTGGGGAGCTTCCTTGTTGGGGACCGGACATGCATCGGTGCCGACAGTGCCCGGCAAGGTTCATTCCAGTGCGCTTGATTGTCAAACGGTGTTGAGCTGCAGCTAAAAAGCGTGGGCCAACTCATGAGCAGTCGCCGTGCAGGAGCGACGATCTTGCGTGCCCAACCATGATGGCCGGTGAAATGATTCGGGCGGCCTGGGGCGATCACGGACGGCAATTTTTCGGGCGATCCGGTTAGCGCGCGGTGGGAAAACCGGCCGACGGGCAGGCCTTTTGGTCACAAAGCCGTGTATGAGCCTTCCCTCAGGGAATATATTCGCACATCTGAGCGTTCTCGCAACACATTGAAACAAAGGACAAATTCGGCCCAAAGACGGCGGTCTCGCAGCACCAACTGTTGCCTCATGGCAACGGCGGGTGGGCTGCTTCACATTCGCCGGGATAAAATTCATAGAAAATGATCAATTGGTGTTACTATCCGTAACAAAACTAAAAAGGTTTGGGCGGGATTGTGATTCGGGTCGACAGACCGCGACGTTCAATATCGGCACTTTGGAACCGCGACGCCCCCGCCGGGCCGTCGCCCCTGACGCCAGTATCGTCGATGCGGACCTTCTGGGGACTGATGCGGGCCTACTGGTTCTCGGATCGGTGGAGAGAGGCCTGGGCTCTCACCGTCGTCCTCGCACTCATCATAGCCCTGTCGAGCAAGGCCGACGTCTGGTTTACCGTGTTGGCGGGCGAACTGGCAGCCTCAATCGCTTTTTTCCACGACGCCGCGAATACCACGCCCCTTGAATCAGTGCTTACCAATGCCGGCCTGCTTGTGCTGCTGGTCGTGTTCAAGGACATGGGAATCATAGGCGCCTGCAAATTTGTATCGGCGACATTGCATCGCAAATGGCGCGCCTGGTTGAACGCGCGTTTCAATGCGGCGCTGCTTGATACCAACCATACTCACTACCACGCTCAGAATGGCTCGCCAGATGCGCCAGCGCCCGACAACATCGATCAGCGCGTGCAGGAATCCATCAAAGACATGGCGGGCGGCGCCATCGGGCTTGCCCAAGGTGTCTTCGGCGTCTTCACCTCACTTTATTTTGTCGGCGGCGCTTTGCTGGCGAATTCCGTGGAGGTAAAAGGCCTGGATGCCCTCGGCAGCTATGGCAGCGCCGTCCTCGCTCTGCTGGCGGTTGCCATCTATGTGCCCGTCAATACCTGGATCGCGATCAAACTCGGCGGAATGCTGGAGTGGCTCAATGTCAGGATGCAGAAGGCCGAAGGCACCTATCGCAGCGAGCTGATCACCTTGTTGCGCCGCAGTTTCCATGTGTCGGCGTCGCAAGGCGAAGACGTGCAAAAGACGATACATGGACGGCTCTATCTCGATATCGATACCACCTGGTCGAAGCTCAACATCGTCAACACCCTCTATGCGGGATTCGAATCGGTCTATAATTTCGTCGGGGCCAAAGTTGTCGCCTACGGACCTGGTCTGGTGCCGTTCATCCACAACGGCGTCGACCTCAAGGGCTACATAACCGGTTCCGAGCAGGTCAACGCGCTGATCAGCAAATGTTCCTGGTTCATCCATGTCATGCCGAGTCTCGCCACCTTGCGGGCCAACAGCCAGCGCGTCATTGAATTGGCGCACGCCATTGAAAACGTCCAACAGCCGCAGGAATTCTACAGCCAGACCGGCCGTTCCGATTTCCACTATGCCAGCCAGAACCCGGTCTTCGGCCTGACCATCCAGAAGCTTGAACTGGCGCATCAGGGTGAAGACGCCACGCCGTTCCTGAGCGCAGCCAATCTGCGCTTTCGGCGCGGCGAGTGGGCATTCCTCAAGGGCGAATCCGGCTGCGGCAAGACTTCGCTGATCAAGGCGATCAACGGCTTGTGGCCTTATGGCCGCGGCACCATCGTCTTCCCTGACGGTGTGAGGAGCTTCTATGCCGCACAGGAGGTCAAGCTGCAGCTGGTGTCGCTGAAGCAGCTGGTGTGCCTGCCCGGCTCCGAGGACGACTATGGCGATGCGCAGGTCGCGGCAGCCCTGCACAAGGCCGGCCTTGGCGATTTCATCGAACACATGGCCGATGAAAGCCGCGAGGGAAAGATCTGGGACCAGCTGCTGTCCGGCGGCCAGAAGCAGAAGCTGGTTGTGGCCCGCATCGTGCTGCAGCAACCGGGACTGTTGTTCCTCGACGAAGCGACCGGCGCGCTCGATCCGGATGGCAAGATCGCCTTCCACCAGGCCATCAAGGACAACTGTCCCGATGTCACGGTGATCAGCATCATGCATGAGGCGGTGCCGCCACGTTCGGCCTCGGGCGAGGAATTCTACCATAGCGTGGTCGCGATCGCCGACGGCGTCGCCACCAAGAGGCCGCTTGTTCCGAACCTTCCGCGCGAGCTCACCACCATCCTTACGCAGCCGCGGCCGGTCGAGGACAAATGGATGCGTTTTTCACGCCGGCTGAAGCAGAAATAGCAGCCACGCCGAAGCGCGTTCCGCCACTGGCGGCGGGGCACTCGCTCCCTCCCCCTTCAATAATCATCACAGTCTCGCGATTGGGCCGGCTCCCGGCTGTTTTCCGCCACCCCCGCGATTGACTCGCCAAGATGCGCTCCTATGTTGCGCCCGCTCGCTGAATTCCAACTCGAACCCGCGAGCAGAAAGGTCACCGCGCCATGCCTGGCGACAGTAGTCGAACGCAACCGCCGTCCGCCTCGATGTGACCTCTAACGGCTCACGTCCCGCCGGACGGCAAGGAGTGAGCCATGAACGAATTTACCCCCGTCGTAGCGGGCGACGATGCCGTCGCTATCGCGCGTATCCTTGCCAATGATCACGTCGCCGATGTCGTCGAGGCCCTGAACCGGGAAGCTCGCGATACCGCGATAGAACTGCTTTGCGAAATGCCGTTCGAGCGGCTGGTCGAGATCTTCGACCAGCCTGAACTCGACGGCGCCTCCGATCTGGCCGAGGCGCTGCCGCGCGCCAAGGCGTGCAAGCTGCTGACCGCCATGTCGGTCGACCGCGCCGCCGATATTCTGCGAGAGCTGGATGAGCCGACGCGCTCCGAGCTGCTCGGCGGGTTGGTCCCGCCGCTGCGGGCAACGCTGCTTTCCATTCTCGGCTATCCCGAAGGCAGCGCCGCCTCAATCATGACGACCGAATTCGTCAGCGTGCCGTCGGACTGGTCCGTCGGGCGCACGCTCGACTACATCCGCAAGGTGGAGCGGACGCGGGAGACCGTCTACGCCATCTACATCGTCGATCCAGACACGCATGTGCTGGTGCGCTCGACCGGCCTGCGCCGGCTGATCACCGGCGAGCCGGACGATCCGATCCTGTCGGTGGCGCCGGATCGCGCCCCGGTGACGGTGACGCCGCTGACCGATCGCGAGACACTGGCGCAGACGATCTCCAAATATGACCTGCTCGCGGTTCCCGTCGTCGACCACGGCAAGATCCTCGGCATCGTCACCATCGACGACATCATCGACACCATGATCGAGGAGACGACCGAGGACGCGCATCGTTTCGGCGGCATGGAGGCGCTCGACGAGCCCTACATGAAGATGAGCTTTCTCGCGATGATCAAGAAGCGCGGCGGCTGGCTGTGCGCGCTGTTCATCTCGGAGATGCTGACCGCCAACGCCATGCAAAGCTATGAAGGCGAACTGGAGAAGGCGATCGTGCTCACTCTGTTCATTCCGCTGATCATGAGCTCGGGCGGCAATTCCGGTTCGCAGGCGACCTCGCTCGTCATTCGCGCGCTGGCGCTGCGCGAGATCGGCCTTCGTGACTGGTGGCGGGTGGCGTTGCGCGAATTGCCAACCGGCCTGGTACTCGGCGCCATGCTTGGCGGCGTGGTCGGCATCTGCCGCATCGCGCTCTGGCAGTATATGGGCTTCTACGATTATGGGCCGCATTGGCCGCTGATCGCGGCGACCGTGGGGGCAGCCCTTGTCGGTATCGTCACCTTCGGCTCGCTGTCGGGGTCGATGCTGCCGTTCGCGCTGAAACGGATCGGCTTCGATCCGGCGAGCGCCTCGGCGCCGTTCGTCGCCACGCTGGTCGATGTCACCGGCCTGGTGATCTATTTCTCGGTGGCGCTGGTCATCCTGCGCGGCACTTTGTTGTAATAAGCTTCAGGCCTCCCATCGCGGTGGCACAGCGGCTGCCATGGGGGGTTCTTCAAGATCGAGCGCGCGGGCGTCAATCGACCCGCACGCCGTTCTTCACGCGGTAGGTGGGCTTGTACATGGTGACCAGTTCCTCCGCTGCCGTCGGGTGGACGGCCATGGTGCGGTCGAAATCATCCTTGGTGACGCCGGCCTTCAGCGGAATGCCGAGCAACTGCGCCATCTCGCCGGCGTCCGGCCCGAGGATGTGCGCGCCGAGCACTTTTCGCGTGGCGCCATCGACCACCAGCTTCGTCAGCATCCTTTCGTCGCGGCCCGACAGCGTGTGCCGCATCGGCCGGAATGTGGCGCGGTAGATTTCGATATCGGCGTAGCGCTTGACGGCATCGTCCTCGGACAGCCCGACGGTGCCGATCTCCGGCTGTGAGAAGACGGCGGTCGGAATGGTGTCGTGGTCGGGCGCGGTCGGATTGCCCTTGAATGCGGTCTCGATGAAACACATGGCCTCGTGGATCGCCACCGGCGTCAACTGCACGCGGTTGGTGACGTCGCCGATCGCCCAGATGTTGTCGATGTTGGTGCGGGAATATTCGTCGACAACGATGGCGCCGGTTATGCCGAGCTCGATACCGACGCCTTCCAGGCCCATATTCTCAGTGTTTGGGAGGCGGCCGATGGCGAGCATGACCTGGTCGATCGTCAGTACCTTGCCGCCGGTGACCAACGCATCCAGCCTGCCGTCCGGCCGTTTGCGGACCCATTCCGACACGGCGTGGCAGAGGATCTTGATCCCCTTCTTTTCCATGGTTTCGTGCAGCATGTGCCGCAGGTCCATGTCGAAGCGTGACAGTATCTCCTTGCCGCGATAGACCAGCGTGGTGTCGACGCCCAAGCCATGGAAGATATTGGCGAATTCGACGGCGATGTAGCCTCCGCCCTCGATCATGATCGCCTTCGGCAGTTGCTTGAGGTCGAAAACCTCATTGGAAAAGATGCAATGCTCGTGACCGGGCAGCGCCGGGTGCGGCGCCGGCCGGCCGCCGGTGGCGATCAGGATCTGGTCGGCGGTGACGGTGCGGTCATCGCCCAGGAGATGCACGACATGCGGGTCGACCAGCATGGCGCGCGAGTGGAACGTCTCGCCGCCGGCGCCTTTCACGTTCTTTTCGTAGATCGCTTCCAGACGGGCAATCTCGCGGTCCTTGTTGGCGACCAGCGTCGGCCAGTCGAAGCTCGCCTCCGGCACCGTCCAGCCATAGCCGGCGGCGTCGGCAAAATGCTCGGGAAATTGCGAGGCATAGACATAGAGTTTTTTCGGCACGCAGCCACGGATGACGCAGGTGCCGCCATAGCGGTATTCCTCCGCGATGCCGACACGCTTGCCGAGCGCTGCCGCCACGCGCGCCGCTCTCACCCCGCCGGAGCCGCCGCCGATCACGAAGAGATCGTAGTCGTAACCGCCCATGCTGCTGTTCCTTGCCTCAAGAAATGTTTGAGACAGGTAGGCCGCATGAAGCCAAAAGAAAAGCCCGGTTTCCACCGGGCTTTCTGGTCCAGCGGCAAGGATGCCGGTGGCGAAATCAGACGTCTTAGTTCTTCGGCGCTTCCGGCTGGTCACCGTCTGCGGGCGCATCGCCGTCGGCAGGTGCAGCGCCATCGGCAGGTGCAGCGCCATCGGCGGGGGCAGTTGCGTTATCCGGCGCAGGCGCGGCCGGAGCAGCGGCCTTCGCGGCTGCTGCCAGCGTTTCGCCGACCTGCTGGGCGAGATCGCGCGCCAGGCCGTTCTGCCAGATGTCGGCGGCCTTGACCAGTTCGCGCGTCACGTTGGGGCCGTTGTCGAGCAGCTTCTTGCCGGCATCGGAATTGTAGAAGGCGGCGATGTCGGTGAGATCCTTCTCGGAGAACACCTTGGCATAGGCGAGCGCTGCTTCCTTCTCCAGATCGGCACGGCGCGAGGCCAGCGCCAGTGCCTTCTCGCTGACGGTCTTGCCGATCAGCTCCTGCATATCAGGGTTCTTCTGGATGAGCTGCTGCTCGAGCGAGGCCGCTGCTTGCGGCAGGATGTTGTCGAACGAGTCGGTCGCGTGGATTGCCGTGACCGCCGCCCGTGCCGCCTTCAGATGCGATTCCGTGATCTCCTGCGAGAACGCCGGGGAAGAGAAGGCGAAAACGGCCGAAGCCGCCAGAACGGCGCAAAGATTGCGAACCCGGTTATGCAACATCATGATCGGTAGAACTCCCTGGTTTTCGGGCGGCATGGACGGTTTGGATGCCGTCGCCGCCGGCGATGATGGCCGCTGACGCCAGCCCGATGAAAAGACCATGCTCGACCACACCAGGAATGGCATGGAGAGCATTCGAAAGCGCTCTTGTATCCGGAATGCGGCCAAAAGATGCATCGAGGATAAAATGGCCGCCGTCTGTAACAAAAGGCTGGCCCCCCGTCATCCTCAATGTAACCGGGCCGGAAAGGCCGAGACTTTTGGCCGCTGCCGCGACCGCGATTTCGGTCGCGCACAGGCCGAATTGGTTGACTTCGATCGGCAAGGGAAACCGGCCAAGGGTGTCGACCATCTTCGAGCGATCGGCAATGACGATCATGCGCTGAGATGCCGCCGCGACGATCTTCTCGCGCAGCAGCGCGCCGCCGCCACCCTTGATCAGCGTCAGCGCCGCGTCGATCTCGTCGGCGCCGTCGACGGTAAGGTCGAGCTCGGGCGTTTCCTCAAGCGTCGACAGCGGCACGCCAAGTTCGCGGCAAAGGGCTGCGGTGCGCTCCGACGTCGGCACGCCGATGACGGACAAGCCGGTGGCGATCTTTTCGGCCAGCAGCCGCACGAATTCGTCGGCCGTCGTCCCGGTGCCGATGCCGATGCGCATGCCGTCGCTGACATGGGCAAGGGCTGCCCGCGCGGCCTCGACCTTCAACTGCCTCGCATCCATGCTCGCCCCGGGGATTTGGCTTGGTTCTGATTTTTCTGGATGCGCGCTCCTAGCACTTTTGCCCGCAGGGTCAAAGACTTTGGCTCGCACCGGCTTGCCTGAAAGAAGCGCAGCCGCTATCGCCTGCCTGCAATGCATCAGCCACAGGACAGGCCATGACCCAACCGATCATCGTGTTCGACCTCGACGGGACGCTGATCGACACGGCGCCGGATCTGCTCGACAGCCTTAATCACAGCCTTGCCGCCAGCGAGCTTGCCGCTGTCGACGAAGCCGGCTTCCGGCGTTTTGTCGGCCAGGGCGGACGGGTGATGATCGAGCGCGCACATACCGCGCAACAGAAGTCGCTGGCGGTGGACGAGCACGACAGGTTGCTCAAGCTGTTCCTCGACCATTACACACTCAACATCCCCGGCAAGTCGCGCCCCTACCCCGGCGTCGTCGAGGCGATCGCCCGCTTCGAGAAGGCCGGCTATTTGCTTGCCATCTGCACCAACAAATATGAGGCGAATTCGAAAGCGCTGATTGGGGCGCTCGGCCTGACAAAGCATTTCGCCGCGATCGCCGGCCAGGACACGTTCGCCTTCCGCAAGCCCGACCCGCGCCATCTCACCGAAACCATCCGGCTCGCCGGCGGCGACCCGGCCCATGCGCTGATGGTCGGCGATTCGCAGACCGACATCGACACGGCCAAGGCCGCCGGCATTCCCGTGGTTGCCGTCGATTTCGGCTACACCGACCGCCATGTCAGGGAATTCGAGCCGTCGGCGGTGATTTCGCATTTCGACGCGCTGACGCTCGACCTGGCGGAACGGCTGATTGCTGCGGCGGCCGGCTGAACGAAACGGGCGATTGCGCGGCAGCGTCCGCCCTTGCCTATTTCAGGCGTAGAAGGCAGGCGCATCGCCTTGACTTCAACGGCCTGCCTCCCTTATATCGCGGCTCGCTTGGCCTTCGGGCAACGAGCGGGCGATTAGCTCAGCGGGAGAGCACACCCTTCACACGGGTGGGGTCGCAGGTTCAATCCCTGCATCGCCCACCATTTTCTTTCCCGGAACAGCACACTCCAAGCCAGCACTCCTAGCAGCTGCAACTCGCCCCTTCCCCACCAAAATTCTTCTGCGCAAAGTTCAACGCGCTTGAGTAGCTCGTATAGCTCTGGAACTGGCAGACATCGGAGCCGTTCCGCACCTTCATCTGCTCGAGATCCCAGAACGTGACCTCGATGTGATCGTTGGCGCAATAGACCGTGTATTTTTCAGGCTCCAGCGCGCTGGCTTTCTGCAGCGGCATGGAGACGGCAGGAATGGAAAGTACGGAAAGTGCAAGCATGACGGCGTGACGCGTGCGCATGTAAAAACCCCGAATGAAAACCAGCCCGTATTATTGCCGCTATCTTGAAGCGCTGCATCACGGCTTTTTGACGAACGACTTCTTTCCGGTGCCCGGCTCGCCGCTCGGGGGCGCGTGGCCGGCAGCAGGGAGGTCGGCTTGGATTGCGTCCATTCGGTCATGGTGTTCCCTGCAAGGCATCGCAGCGCCGCGCGAGCCTAAGCCTTCTTCTTTCGTCTCCGTGATCCCGCCCGCATCGCAATTTCGGTGCCGCGAACCGTTTCGTACTGGTCGGCATCGACCAGCGACTGGTCGAAGCTGACGCCGGTCATTTCGGAGATTTCGGTCAGCGGGTACATGGCGCCGATGAACTCGTCGGAGACGGCAAACTCAAGCTGCGTGTCCGACAGATCCTGTTCGAGCACGAAGCCGTAGCTGGCGATGCCGTCACTGACGCGGGCGACCACCACCTTCCAGAAGCGGCGCGGCACTAGCGCGCGAAGACTGGTGCCTTTGGGACCCTTGCCGGCAAAGGTCCGGTCGTCTTCGGCGAGGACCGGCCCGGCGAAGACGCAAAGCCGCTCGCTCGCCGCCTCCGACAGGACGTGGTTCTCAAGATCGCCCCAGTTCTTCTCGCCGCTGTCGGAGCGGTTGTAGCCTTCGACCTGGGGCGAGCAGTTGGTGACATGGAAGGAGCAGACATTGCCCCTGAGCAGCAGCTCGAAGGTGCTGCCCCAGGCCACGTCATCGCGCCTGACGATATGGCCCTTGTCGAAGGCGCCCTGATCCTGGGTGTAGAAGACATCGGGGATCTGATACTTGTCGTCGAGCCGCAGATCCGGGAACCAGCGCTCGCTGAACAGGCCGCCACGCGAATAGTTGCGGCCCTTTTCCGGCTCGCGCAGATTGCTCTCCTCGGTGACGTTGGAGGCGGTGAACAGCGCCAGCCGCCGCTTGGCGTGCATCTTGAGTGAAAAATTCTGGTAATCTAGCCGCGTGCCCCCTGCCTTGAGCTGCGCCAGCACGGACAGGTCGGTGGCCTCCGGCATCGGCACCACGACGGGCGCGAGTTTAGTGCCGCCGGACAGGAATTTTTCGTCGTAGCCCTTATAGCCGGCATAGTCCGCGACCGTTTTGGGAACGAATGCGCCGCCTGGAGGGGTCGGCTTGGCCGCTTCCAGTTCGACCGATTCCGTGACCGCTTCATGGCCAGGCGTTGCGCCGAGCGAGACGGTGATGCGCAACGGCACTTCGAAGGTGACGCTGCCGCCCGGCGAAACGACGACGCCTCCGGATGGAGGCGTCTGGGTGGCGACGCCCGGGATCTGCTGGGCGCCGCCGACTTCAACCAGGTTTACGCCCTCGGCCGGCGACCCACTGTCCGCCTTGTTCCACCATGCGCCCCAATCGTTGGGGCCGCCGCTGGCGGCGCCGGCGAAATTGAGGCCGAGGTCGACGACACGCTGGTCCTTGGCGAGCGCGCCGGTGGGCACGGCGTAGTTGCGCTCGAGATAGCGGCCGGCAAAATGCAGCGCCACGACCTCGCCGGTGGCGAGGTTGATCATGGCGGTGCCGGAGTTGCCGCCAGTGGTCGAGCAATCATGTGTCGCCGCGCTGACGATCTTACCGAAACTCTCCGTATCGAAGCCGCCCTGCAGCATGCCCGGTTGCAGGCGCTTGACCTGGAAACGATTGCGCATGAGCTCGTTCTGGACATCGACCGCGTTGCGATTGTCGAACGCGGGATAGCCGATGGCGACGACTTCCTGGCGCAGCATATCGCGCGCGTCGGCGACCGCGAGCGACAGCGGCGTGATGTTGTCGGGCAGGCCTTCGACTTCGAGGATCGCCATGTCCCAATAGGGATGGATCATCCGGACATTGCGGATCTTGAAGACGTTTCCCGCCGCCGAATCGCGCTTGAAGTCGATGCCGGCGGCGCGGCCGTTGATGAATTGCACATTGCGGTCGCCAAGGCCGTCCGCAAATATCTGCGCCACATGACGGTTGGTCATCAGCAGGTTGCGGCCGACGACGAAGCCCGTGCCGCCGTAAGGGATATTGGTGTTCCACAACAGTTCGATACGCCCGATCGCCGGCAGGGCGGCTTCGATGCGCTGCTTCAATGCGGCCTCGCTGGTAAGCTTCGTCCACAGCGAATGGCCAGGTGTCGGAGCGCCGTCGAAAGTCAGCGTCGTAAAGGTGCCATCCTTGATGTCATAGACCGGCCGCAACTCCGGGATGATTATGGCTTCCAGATCGGAAAGCTGCTCGGGCGCGACTTCGGCGCCCCGCGCGAGGCTCTCCATGCCAGCGCGCGCCGATTCAAACGCCGCCTCCGTCTTGCCGGCTTCCGCAGGCGCAAGGGATTCCAGTCCGCCGCCTGCCATCGTCTCCATGTTGCCGAGGACCGATTCAGTCCCCTCGCCCCCGGTGACGAGATCGAGATATCGACGGATTCGCTGCTCTCTGCTGACCGGCATAGTAGCCCTCTAACGTTCTGTCGAAGTAAAGAACTGTATTGCCCCATTTTAGACTGGTGCAATTCTGACCGGCAGGCAAGGAAACAAATCAACTCGCGTCGAAGATGACCGCAGCGCAACGTCGGCATGTCTCTTTGCGGCAGTCGCTCGCGCGATGTATGACGCTCGCATTATTTCAGCGATGCCGTATGTGATCTCCGTCACAGACGCTCACGCTGTTTGCCCCCACCTATCGCAACGGGTGGAAGGGCCATTGCGGCCGCTCGGTTTTACAGAAATTTTATCACCTATCCATTTTTATCAGTTGGCGCCTGCACGCGCGGCTCCTCCCGCCGGGCGTGCAGGCGGCTTTCCGCCCGGCACGAGCCAGGCACTGGGCGCGACCACTGCGCCACGCCTTTACAAGGCGTAATCGCAAGGGATGAACGCCGGCCTTTGACGCGGTGCACTCTTGCCTTAGACTTCGGCCCTTAAACTTCGCCGATTGCGGCAATTGGGAATTTGGAACATGGCTTTTGGCGGCCCTAACGACAGAAACGATCTGCCGCGCCTGGCACGCATCGATCCAAAGCTGTTCGATATCCTGTTCAGCGGCTGCAAGGTCGAGCGCTACGCCGCCGGCCAGCATCTGTTCGTCCAGGAAGATGCCGCCGACCGGATCTACGGGGTGATGAGCGGCACGGTGGAAATCTCGATCTATTCGCCTGGCGGGCAGAAGCTGGTGGCCAATATCGAGCTGTCGCGCAGCCTCGTCGGCGAGATCGGCGCGCTTGACGGGCGGCCACGCACCGCCACCGCCATCTGCCTGACCGCTTGCGAGCTGGTTTCGCTCAGCAGGACACAACTCTTTGATCGCATTGAGAGAAATCCACCGCTGGCACGCGCGATGATCGAACTTCTGTGCGCCCGGCTGCGCTGGGTCAGCGGCGAACTCGGCGACCAGGCCTTCTTCGGCATCGAGGCGAGGCTCGCCAAACGCCTGGTCTTCCTGGCCAAGGTGATGGCCGACAGCGCCGGCTGGATCCCGATCTCGCAATCGGAACTCGGAGAGTTCCTCGGCGCCACGCGCGAGTCCGTCAACAAGACGCTCAACGACTGGCGCAACCGCTCGTTCATTGCCATCAAACGCGGCGGCCTGCGCATCACCGACACCGGGGCACTGCGCCACATCGCCGAGTCGCAGGACGACGACTGACGCCGAATCAGAGCCGCGAAATCAGGTAGCGCAGCGCCGAGCGGCTGGGCATGAAGAAATATCCACCCCCCTTGGTGGTGACGAATTGCGGCATGTCACGGAGCGTCGTGACCTTTTCCCATGACGGAATGGTGAACCTGCCATCGCCGCCGCGCGAACCAATCGTCGGGTCCTTTTCAGCGACGAGGCCCTGGAACGTGGCCGACGAAACCCAGGTCTGCTGAATGAATTCGTACTGGCGCTCTATGTCGGCGTTGAGGCACATGAACAGCAGCCCCTTTTCGACCTTGCCATTCTTGCCGTCCTGCTTCTGATAGGTGCGGCCGACCCGCAGGATACGATGGCGCTTGCCGATATTGATCTGCGTATCGCGGTCCTCACCCAGCGAGTCGCGTGGGTTGGAACGGCGAATGTGGGCACCAAGCGGGCAGCGATGGCCTTGCGGATCCTCGGCGCCAGCGGCGAAGTTGTTGTCGATGACGCGTCCCGGATGATCGGGGTTGCGCACCAGCGAGCTACCGTTCTGCCAGCGGCCGAGCATCTTGGCGGCAATCCAGTCTTGCGTGATGGCTTGGTTGCCGAGTTGGCTCGCGACCAAGGCTGCAGCCTTTTTGCAGTAGTTGTTGAAGACGTCGACGTGCTGCTCGAACTGGCGAATAACCAGGAATGAACCGTTGCGCCCGAAATCGCGCGGCGGTGGCGGCAGGCCCGGAATCAGCCGGCTACGGCGCACCTGCGAAAGGATTCCAGTCCGATCGCGTGATGCGCTTACCGAGGGCGAGGCTGGATAGAACCCATGCTCATCACGATAGCCGAACAGGAACTCGCCGGGCGCGACCAGATGCATGGGCGCGGCGCCCCTGCTGGCGCGGGTCGTGCCCCGGACAATCGGCTGCGAAATCCCGTCCGCGAAACCGAAATGCTCGTAGGCTGGCCCACGTTCCGACCGATCGTCACGCTTTGCCCCGTCGGACGATTTCGTCTTCGTGTCGGTCGGACCCCGGTTTACGGCGAGCGGCAGTTCGGCAACGACCTTCATGCCTGCACCGGTCGTCTTTCGTCTCACGGTGGCAATCTCGGTCTTCAACCGTCCCGGGTCTTCAGCATAGCAGACGATGACCAGGTCCACAGGGTTCTCCAGCGACCCCCACTCCCATTCGTCCGGGCCGTCGCGGCCTCGGTCGTCCAGTATGCGCCCACGCTCGGGGTTGCCCATGCCATGGCGAAAGGCGATCGGAAATGTTTCCAGTGGATCGCCCTCCACACCCTCGTCGAGCCCAAACTGCCGCAGGCCACCGGGACCAAAGGCGACTATCATAGCGCGCCCGGCGGGCCTGCCTTCGCCGAAACTCGTCTGCTCGACAACGAAATCGAGCCAGGCTCTGCGCTTGGGCGCCGGCAACTTGTCCGGCACCCGGATCGCAAGCATATGCGAATAAGCGAGCGGGCCGAGCGGGCCGAAGAAGATGGACTGGATCTCGCCGGTTTCCAGCTGCTGTTCGAGAGGCGCCGGAAAGGCAGAGCTGATATTGGCCAGCAGCGAAGTGGTCTTTTGAACGGTGGTTGTTTCGCTCGCCGGGCGCCGTAGCGAACCGAACAAGCTCAGCCAGTCGCGCGCCTCGTTGCCGACGGCGGAAGCAATGCCGCGCCTGACCCGGGAATTGATCCGGATGCGCTCTGTGTTGATTTGCGGATAGGCGGAGTACCAGAACAGGGTCGGCACCTGCTGGCGCCGCGCCCAGCGCTTGAAACGATCGCCGTCGCGCGCGCCGTCCAGGAACAGCCATCGTGTGCGTGGATAGCCCACGGTGTTGCTCCACACGCCGGTCAGGCCAGCGGACGCCTTGGCGATGAAGTCCTCAAGATAGCTTTCCCAGCTGCCGCCGTAGTCGGAGAAGAACATCAATCGGTTGGAGCCGGGCAGCAGTATCCAGCGGGCGAAATGGATGGTGCTGATGGTGTTGAGGAAGCCTGGCTTGAATACCTTCTGGGCAGCTATCGAGATCAGGTAGAAAGAAAACCTGAGCGCCAGCCGCCGCAGAATGCCGGCCTTCATCGTCGAAATCGCAGTCAGATGGTTTTGTGCCGCGTGGCCCTCCTTGACGAGTATCGCGTTCAATTCAGATATGCCGATCGATGTGCTTTCCGGCCGATCCCTGTCCTCGCGGCGTCGCAGCGCCAGCAAGCACGAAAACGCCAGCAGCGCCGCTGCCACCAACACTCCAAGTCCCGACAACAGAAGTGAGGTGATTGCTACCGCTATGGCGGTGAAGGAGATTTCCTGGGAACTGATGTCGATAGATCTGCCGAACACCACACTGTAGGTCATGTACCAGCAAGCAGCCCAGATGATCGCCACCGTGACGAAGACCGGTGGTACCAGCAACGTCGTCATCAGGGCACGGCCCCAATGACCCGGCGGCTTTTCGAGCAGGCTTTCGGCCGGCTCGAACGCCCAGGCAAACGTCCCTAATGACTGGACACGCTGGCGAACTTCAGCGAGCACGGCAGGAGCGTTGCCGGCCCCTTTGCGTGGCCGCTCGACGATGTCGCGCACGGCTTCGAAAAGCTGCTGCTCGGCCTTGATACGCTGGACCGAGTGCCCCGGCGTGCCCGAAAACACCAGTCCGGCATTGCTGCCGAAGGACGGCGATATGTCGACATTGTGCTTGCGCAGGAAATCGTTCAATGCGCCGCCATCGCGCAGATCGCAGACATCCTTGAAGATCGGCCGCAGCCGGTGCCCGATGGCGTGCGTGACCGCATCGATGACATCGTCGATGCTGCCGTCACCGGAAATCTCGAGAACCAGAGCTCCTTTTTCCTGACCGGAATCAGCGCCGATCTCGCCGGTGCCGACCACGGTCAGGCTGGTGAAGTGGACGGTGCCGGCAATGTCGAGCGCGGTGCGGATCTCTTCGACGGCCGGGTTGCCGAGGCTGGCAACCTTGTCGCGGACAGCATCCAGCGACGCGGACCGGGTGACCGGGCAGACCACCGTCACCATAGACTGCGTTACGGTGCGGCAGAGTTCTGCCCGTTCGAAATCGACCTTGAGGGTTTCGGGATAGGCGCCGATGCGGGTCATGCGCCCGGCCTTGCCGGGCATGCGGCGCACGCCCTGCTTCTGGAACAGGGCGCGCAGGCTTTCGCCGATCTGGATCCTGGCGATCTCGGCGCCGATGCACTGATGAATGCCGTGGCCGAACACCATGTAGTCGCGATGCGGGCGCGATGTGTCGAACTGGTCCGGGTTCTGCACGGCGTCGGCATCGAACATCGCCGACAGCGTCGCCGGCATCACCACCGTGCCGGCCTTCACCAGGCGCTCGCGGCGCGTACCCTTGCCGATGATCGCGTCGCGGGCCGTGTAGCGCCAGGGGCCGACCCAGATCGGCTTGAAGCGCATGGCTTCAAGGACGGCCCTGTCGAGCTTGGCGGTATCGTTTTCGGCCAATGCGGCATCGATAGCCTGCCGTGCGTCGGGCCGCGACAGGATCACGTCGAGGCAATTGCCGGCGGCCAACACATTGGTCGGGACGAAGCCGGCGATCATGCCCAGCATGATCGAATTGAGGTCGTCCCGCGACAGGCGGCCCTGATCCATCTGGACAACCAGCCTCGCCAGCGGTTGCTCGGCCTTCAAGCCCCGGTCCCTGGCCGACTGGATGGAGCGATCGATGACTTTGAGAAGACGGTCGCCCGCCACCACTGCGAGTTCGCGCATGACGGGGCTCGCCGTCGGGTCCGAAAAGAACAGCGCACTCAGCGCGATCGCCCAGTCGGCGAATTCGGATTCATCGTCGATCTCGACGCCGAAATAATCTCGACAGATGTGCACCGGGACGATCTTCATCAACCTGGAGATCGCATCGAAGCCGGGGCTAGCGCGCATCATGATCTCTTGCGAATGACGCGCCGCGATCGGCCTGACGGCGGCTTCGACCTCGGCCGGCGGGAATGCACTCAGCACCGACGATTTCATGCGCCGGTAGTCGGCGCCGTCCTGCATGCCGAGGATGAAGTTGGATCCCCGGGCAAGCTCGGTCATTTCCGGGCCGTATGGGGTCTGGAATTCGTCGCCGCGCTCCAATATGTCGCGGACATCGGCGTTCTTGGTGACCACGAGAACACCGAAGAGCTTGCCGGTCGGCCGGAAACGCCGCAACAAGGAAAGCGCCCAGCGGGGGTCTTCGGCCAGAGACCCGACGATGCGCGCAATCAGCCCTGTCTTCCGGATCCGGCCGAGATCGAAGGGCGGCATTTCCGACAGCGGGCGCTGGTTTTTCTGGGCCGCGCGAATAGCGTCGAAATACTTCAGTTCGGTCATGCGCGTTCAAGCCCCCCGGCTATCCACGTTATTGCGATGCCGGCCGTTCAACGCCTAGGTTTGCATCGGTTGCACGTATGTGAATCTTTTCACAGTTGGTCCATGTTCCAGCCAGCATTGACGCCATGTTCATTTGGCCAGTCGGAAATTGGCGACGAGGATCTCGTTCGCGGCCTTGTCGGTGAACGGTATCCAGCGCACACGCTGTTCTGAAAAATCGGGATGCCGGGTGGTGAAAATGGTCATCTCGCGCCGCGCCTGTTCCGGCCGGCCGCTTCGCATCAGCGCGCCGATCTTCAGGAACCTGGAATAGAAATAGCCGGGAGACAGGTTGAGCGAGCGGTCAGCGGCAGCGATCGCCGCCGGCCAGTTCTCGACCAAACAATAGGCCGCCGTCAGTTCCCCCAGATTGTGGAAGCGGTAGAGGTCGAACGGGCTCAATCGCTCGGTATCGAGAAAGAACGGTATCGCGGTCGCGGCATTGCCGAGCAGCAGCTGGGCGCTGCCCATGGCCGAGCGCGCGAAGGCAAAGCTCGGATTGATGTGGATCGCTTCCTCGAGATGGTCGACGGCCGACCGCGGTTCGCCGCGCATGATGTCGACGGCGCCGAGATGGGCGTGCGGGCGCGCATCCAGGCTGTCCACCAGCAACGCCTTGCGGGCAAACTGCTCGACCTTGTTCAAATCGTCGCTGTCGCCGAAACGCAGCCATGCCCGCCAGAAATACCACCACGCCAGTTCGTTGAGCACGGCGCTCGAGTTGGCGTCCTCGCGGTAGGCCTTCTGGAAGAACTCGAGTGCGGTTTCGGTGTCGCCGCGGGTGCGCCGGTTCATGTGCCAGCGGCCCCGTCGCACCAGTTGCCAGGTCTCCAGGCTTTCCCAGGGAACCTGGAAGGTGCGTGCCTGTTCCGCCCGGTCGACCTCCTTGTCGAGGATCGAAACGATCTCAGCGCCGATCTGGTCGCGCAGGTTGAAGATGTCGACCAGATCGCGATCGAAGCGCTGCGACCACACCAGCCGCCCGTTGGACGCGTCGGCCAGCGAGGTGTTGAGGCGGATCTGGCCACCATTGCGCATCAGCGTGCCGCTGACGATGTAGCGCGCGCCGAGCGCGTTGCCGATCACCCGCGTGCCCAGCGTGTCGTCGCGGAACTGGAAGCTGGAGCCCTTGGCGATGACCGAGAGCCATCTGGTGTTGGATAGACCATAGATGATGTCCTCGGCGATGCCGTCGGCCATGTAGCCGATGTCATGCTCGCCGCCATCGGCGTGGAAGGGCAGGACGGCGATCGCCGGCGGCCCCTTGGACGACAGCTTCTGCTGCGCATTGGCCTGGGGAATGGCCGCGAACGACGCCGCCGGCGAGGATCCGTTGCCGCTGCGGCCGGCGATCAGAACGCGCACCGGCAAGGCGATGTTCTTCAGCATGAATTCGCCGAGATCGGTGAAATCGGCCGCCGTCTTGTCCTTCACATGGTGCCAGGTCGTCTCCGAAACGGCGAGACCGTTGCCCGGCGCGAATTCCTGGATTCTCGCCGCGATGTTGACGTCGTCGCCGTAGAGGCGGCCACCACGCACGATGACGTCGCCGGTGTTGATGCCGGCGCGAAACGGCATGCGCATATCGTCGGCAACCTCGGCGTTGAGGGCGACGATGCGGCCCTGGAAATCAAAGGCTGCGCGCAACGCCTCGATCGGATTGCCGAACTCGGCCATGATGCTGTCGCCGGCGTCGCCGAACGTGCGGCCGCCAAATGTGCCACAGCTGTCGGCGATGATGTCGCGCCGTTCCTCGAATGCCGCGACAGCAGACTCGTCGTCGATGCCCATCAGCCGCGAGAACCCGACGGCATCGATAGAAATGATTGTCGCCAGCTGACGGGTGTAGTTCCGTACAGCCATGTTCGAGCCCCCGCTCCCTTTCTGGTTCTGGTCCAGCACAGGCGACGACCCGTTCCTGAAACACTTCGCCGCGCGCTGAGAGATGAAGATTCCGGCGGGGTTGGCGCGCCATGCCACCCCGCCAGGACCAGAAGTCTAGCAGGGTCTTTGGCAAAGCTCTACCACCATCGGGTTGTCCAGCGCGGGCCGTGGCAGCACTCATGGTTGGCCGGCCGTTGGCGCAAATATGGGCGTGCCGTCGCTCTGATCGCCGCGATCCAGGGCTTCACGGAACCTGCGCGACGTCAGCTATCGGAACAAACTGTGCTGCCTGCGAGTTTCCGGTGCGGTTCAGCCAACGTGAAATGAGGGTAATCATGCGAAATCTTGTTCTGGCGACCGGTGTCGTCGTTGTTCTGGCCGGCTCGACGGCCTTTGCCGCGGATGACAGCCCGCTGCCGCCGACGAATGCCCAGAAACTGTCGGCAATCATCGCCAAGGTCGAGCAGCGCGACGGCTTTCGCTATGTGAAGGAGGTCGACTGGGACAAGGACGGCTACACCGTGACCTATTACACCGCCGACAAGGCGAAAGTCGAAATCACCTTCGATCCCGTGACCGCCGAACCGAAATAGCGCCGATACCGCACCGCTTCGGCAATTCCGTCCGCCGCGTTTTTTGCCTACGATGGTTGCAGTTGTCGGACAACGGGGCGACCATGCTTTCTTCCAATCGAATTGCCAACTCGCTTGCGCTTGTCGTTGCACTGGCTGGCGCGGCGGTCTGCCTTGGTCCAGCGCGTGCCGACGGGCCATCCTTCGACTGCCGCAAAGCCAGCCTGCCGGTGGAAAAGGCGATCTGTGCCGACCCGCAACTGTCGGCAATTGATGCCTTGGTGGCCGAGGCCTTTACGGGTTTCGAGCCAGCCTTTGGCGGCGACAAGCGCAAGATCGCCCGTGCGCTCATCGACGACAGGAACGCCTGTGGGCAGGATGCCGCCTGCATCGTCAGCGCCCAGAACAATGCGCTGCAGACCTACGGCAATGCGCCGTCCTGGGTGCAGGATTACAACATCGCCCTGATCGGCAAGAAGGCGCTCGACACCGCGGCCCGCCATCCGGGCAGCCCCGACCAGCCCCTGCCCTCGTCGATCGGCCAATGCGCCTTGACCCACATCACCGCGCTGACGACGCGGCTCGGCGACGACCCGCTGGAAACCGCCGGCCCTGAAGCCGGCAGCCTGGCGCGGTTCAGCAATGGCGGCGCCGGGGTTTCCTACGAGCGGGAGCCTGGCCTTGCCAGTTCGAAAGCCGGCGATCCTGTCGTCATGTGCCTGATATCGATCCCGAGGGATTGTCCGCAGGGCGACGAGCGCGGGCGGGTCTATTACGGCGTCGACCTCACGATAAAAGGCACATGGGTTTTGCCGGATTCGCAACATCTATGCGGCGGCGCCTGAAGATTTGCCGCAAAGCACTGCTGGATGCACTCTTGCGCCGATCCGCCTTTGATGGCTGAGTGCGCGTAACAGTTGCAGGGCACGGGGGTGCATGGCCATGGTTAAGCATGTTTTGAAGCGCATCCTGATGATGCTTGCCGGCTATTTCGTTTCGGTGCTGATCGGATTGTTCGCGGTCGTGGCGATATATTGCGCACTCGCCGTATTGCCCAACGCGCCGGACTATTTCGGCGCCATGCAATTTTCGCCCATTGTCGTGCTGCTGTGGCCGCCGCTCGGCATGGTCGTCTATTTCCTGACGATCGTGCTGACCGGCCTGCAGACGCTGATCTTCGCGCTGCTCGCCGAATTCTTTGCCCTGCGCAATTTCCTGGTGCACATGCTGTTTGGCGCCGCTGCCGCTGCAGCCGGCTTCTTCCTGGTCTGGCCGGCCGCGGAAGAGGATGCCGGACGCTGGGCCGATATCGGCATCATCGCCGCCGCCGGCCTCGTAGCCGGTCTGGTCTATTGGCTGATCGCGGGCCGCGACGCCGGCTTCCGGCGTCCGCTCATCCAGCGCTGATCGCAGGAAACGGGTGACCGTCCATCGGCCAAAAATCTAATAAAACCAGATAGACAAAGTGAGTTCCTCGTTTCGTTGAACGAGGAACTCCGCTGGTTCAGCTCGTCGGCGAACGCACCGCTTCGATCGCGTCCAGCGCCTGCATCAGCCGCGTGTCGCGGTCGTAGACGTCGTTGAAATATTCGACTTTGCCGGACATGTCCGGCCAGGCAGTGAAGTAGGAGACATAGACGGGAATCGTGCGTGTCACGTCTTCGCTGGCATGGCCGTGCTTGAGCTTTTCGGCGATGTCGTCGACCGAGACGCCGAGCACCGCCGCCGCCATCCCACGTGGATCCTGAAGGCGAATACAGCCATGGCTGAGCGCCCGCATATCGCGCTGGAAGAAGGATTTTTGCGGCGTGTCGTGCATGTAGATGGCGTGCTTGTTGGGGAACAGGATCTTCAGTTCGCCCAGCGCATTGGCTTCGCTCGGCTGCTGGCGCACGCTGTAGGGAATGTTGGCGCCGTAGGCGCCCCAATTGACCGAGGAAGAGGGAACCCGCCTGCCGCGCGAATCGGTCACCTCGTAGCCGGCACGGTCGAGATAGCCCGGATCGCCACGCAGCCTTGGCAGCATCTCGTTGACGATGATCGACTGCGGCACGCCCCAATAGGGATGGAAATCGACCTGCTTGATCTCCTTGAAGAAGAAGGCGGTCTGGTTGGTGGTCCGGCCGATGACGACGCGGGTCTTCAGCTTCTCCTCGCCATTGTCGATATAGCTGGCGGTGAAGGCGGGCTGGTTGATGAAGACCCGCGGGCTGCCGAGATCGGACGGCATCCAGCGCAATTCTTCCAGCGCGACCTGCACCTTCTGCAGCCTGTCTGCCTTGGATGCGCCGGCGAGCGAGGCGACGGTGCGCGGGCCGATGACCCCATCGCCCTTCATGCCGGCCTTCACCTGCACGGCCTTGATGATCGGAACCAGTTCGGGAACATAGACATCGCTGGTGCCGAGACGAGACAGGATCTCGCCATAGGCGCCGCCCATCTCGTCGTCGAGATTGCGCGCGATCAGCGTCAGCAGCTTCGGCAGTTCGGCGCTGGTCTCGCCGGGCTTCAGCAACAGCTTGGGATCGACGACGATTTCGTTTTCGGCGCTCGCCTGCAGCGATTCAAGTTCGACGCGCAGCGCCTGATATTCCGCGTTCTGCGGGTGCCGCGATTCGAGGTAGGTGCGCACTTCCTGGGTGTGGGCCAGTGTCTTGAGCGCGCCTTCCATGTCGACCGGCTTCGGCGGAAATTCATAGTAGCCGGTGATGCGATTGGGATCGACGCGTCCGCTCTGGGCGTCACGGGCATAGCGCAGCACGCGCGCCGACAGCGCCATCTCGAAGCGGACGAGTTCCTTCAGATGGGCGTCGGCATCGACTGCCGATGCGTTGGCTGCCGGCACCTCGACCGTGTAGTCGGCCGACGTGAGACCATAGCTTGCGGCTTCGCCAAGCACCCGCACCGCATCCTGGGCGCGGGCATTGGGATTGCCCTCGTTCACCCAGATGAAATCAGGATTGGCAGAGTAATAGGCAATCAGTGCCTTGGCGATATCGGGCTCGGCATAGAGTTCATAGTCACTAAGGCCTGCAACGGCTTCGCGGAAGGCAGTGCTGGTCGCCGACGGCACAAAGGCGGCGTCTTCAGCTGTTGCCACCTGGGGAGGTGCTGCCACCAACGCGGCAAAGTCGACGCGCACCAGCCGGTCGGCCTTGTAGGTGTAGTAGGACGGGCTGCTGATCCTGGTGCCGCCGCCGCCCGATACGGCGGGCTTCGGCTTGCGCTTTGGCGGCGGCGGGAATTCGCCTTGCGGCCTGTGCTTGACGCCACCGCCGAACAGCATGTCGAACAGGCCTTGCGCGCTTGCCTGCGGCACACCGAAGGCCAGTGCTGCCGCCACTGCAAGCGGCATCACGGTGGCTTTATTTCCGAGGAATTTCATTAATCACCCGCTCCGGCTGCAAGCCGGCTCCCGTTCCGCGCCGCTAGACGATCTTGCCAACCGCATGGCGGATGTAAGGCGCTACTATACCGATTCATACCGATTTCGTTAAGCTTCCATAAATTTCCGCAGGCCTGTTGCAGAACGGTTTCACAACATCGTGACGTCTGGAGCGGCGTTGCCGCTCCAGACCGGTCAAAGCGGCTGCTGCTTCAGGCGTTGGCGCCACCGTCGATGGTGAGCGCGGCGCCGGTGACGAAGCGCCCTTCCGGACCGGCGAGCCAGGCAACCATGCCGGCGATCTCGTCAGCCTTGCCGAAGCGGGGCGTCGCCATCTTCCGCCGCTGGTGTTCGGCATGCGGGCCTTCGGCCGGGTTCATGTCGGTGTCGGTCGAACCGGGATGAACGACGTTGGCGGTGATGCCGCGCGGACCGAGGTCTCGCGCCAGCGCCTTGGTCAGGCCGACCAGCGCAGCCTTGCTGGTCGAATAGGCGCTGAGGCTGGTGTCGGTGACGCGCTCGGCCAGATTGCTGCCGATCGAAATGATGCGGCCGCCCTCGCCCATGTGAGCCGCTGCCGCCTTCGAGGCCACGAACGGCGCTCTCAGATTGACCTCAATGGTCTCGTCAAAGTCGGCCAGCGACATCTGTTCGATGGGCGCCGCGCGCCAGATGCCGGCGCTGTTGACCAGGATGTCGAGCCGGCCGAAGGCATTCACCGCCTCGGTGACCGAATTTTCGATGGCGGCAGCGTCGCGATTGTCGGCTTGGATGGCGATCGCGCGACCACCTGCCGCTATAATCTCGGCGACGACAGCTTGGGCCGGCGCCGAGCTGTTGACGTAGGTGATGGCGACGTCGGCGCCATCGGCCGCAAGCCGTTTTGCTATCGCAGCACCTATGCCGCGGCTGCCGCCGGTGACCAGTGCTGCCTTGCCGTTCAATCCGTTCGCTGACATGTCATTTCTCCGTTATGTAACGATCGATACATAAATATCTGGCAACCTTGCCTGGCGACGTCAAGTGAATTATGTGTCGATCAACACAGAAAAGATCGTCATGCCGGAAAGAGGCCGTCCCCGCACCTTCGATCGAACCGCCGCCTTGCGGCAGGCGATGGAGCTGTTCTGGGCCAAAGGCTATGAGGGCACCTCGATCGCCGACCTGACCGCGGCGATGGGGATCAGCTCGCCCAGCCTCTATGCCGCCTTCGGCAGCAAGGAGGCGCTGTTTCTGGAAGCGACCGAGTATTACACCCGCAACGAAGGCACCGAGATCTGGAGCGCGCTGGACGAAGCGCCGACGGCATGCCAGGCGATCGAGAATTTCCTGCGCCAGACGGCAATAGCGTACTCTCAGGACGACCGCCCGCAGGGCTGTCTCATCGCGCTGGGCGCACTGCACCAGGATTCAAGCAGCGGCGCGATCTGCGATGATTTGCGCCGCCGCCGCGCCGAAAACCACACCCTCTTGCTGAGACGGCTGGAACGCGGTGTGGCGGAAGGCGAATTGCCGGCGGGCTTCGACAGCAACGCGGCGGCGACCTTCTATGCGACGGTCCAGCACGGCATGTCGATCCAGGCCCGCGACGGCGCCTCGTGCGAAGCGCTGATGGCCACAGTGGCCGGAGCGATGGCGGCGTGGCAGGGGCTGGTCGGAACAGCGTGACAAAGCGCGGAGCTTGTGCTGGAAATCCAGTCGGCGGCGAAATGCGCCGGGAGGGATCATCCGTGAAAAAAGGGTATCGCGAGTTGCTCGACGAGGCCAATGCCGAGATCGAGGTGGTCTCGCCCGAGGAAGCGGCCGGGCTGCTCGACGACGAGGACACCATCTTCGTCGACCTGCGCGATCCACGCGAGATCGAGCGGGACGGCCAGATCCCCGGCGCCAAACATGTCACTCGCGGCATGCTGGAATTCTGGATCGATCCCGAAAGCCCCTACCACAAGCCGTTCTTTGCCTCGGGCAAGAGCTTCGTCTTCTTTTGCGCCGGCGGCTGGCGCTCGGCGCTGGCCACCAAGACGGCGCAGGATATGGGGCTGTCGCCGGTCAAGCACATCCTTGGCGGCTATACCGCCTGGAAGTCGGCCGGATTGCCCGTCGAGCCGGGCGGCAAGAAGAACGGTTAGCTCACCGCTCCGGCGTTGTCGGAGTCGACAATACACCCATTGGAATCAATGCAGTATCGGCTCGCGCTCGTTTTTGACAAAGGTGACGGCGCGTTCGATGACACCTTTGTCAGCGAGAATGCGACGGTGGCCGAGCCCATCGGCCCAGTGCAGCCGCACATGGCTGCCGGCGCCGGCGTAGCGCCTGGCATGGTCGGCCGGAACTTCGCGATCGTCCGGCGCATGGATGACCAGCGTCGGCACCGGCGCTTCGGCCAATTGGCGGTCGCCGGTGAATTCGTGCAGCGGCCGGCCCGACAACCTTTTCACCTGATCGGCCATGGAAACCTGCGAACGCGGGCCGACGTTGAGCATGCGGCTGAAGTCGGCGAAGATCGCCGGCAGGGAACTTGGCGCGGCCACCAGCACCAGCCGCTCGGCCGCCACTGGGTGGATACCCCTGATCGAACCGGCAATGGCATTGGCGGCGACGGCGCCACCGAAGGAATGGCCGACGATCGCCTTGAACGGACCGAACCATTCGCTGGCGACCCTGACCGCCTCGACCGCATTGACCATGTTGAGATGCCGGCCCAGCGACTGGCCATGGCCCGGCAGGTCGAGCGAGGCGACCCGGTAGCCCACATCGCGAAAACCTTCGATCAGAGCGCGCATATATTCCGTGCGCGAACGCCAGCCATGGACGACCAGCACCGTGCCGGCGGACGCCCTGCCCGGCTCGGGCCGGAATTCGTGCACCATGACGCAGCCGGCCTTGGTCGTCAGCCGATGATGGCGCGCCTCGGCCATGAAGCCGGCGGCGCGGTCGACCGCACGCCGCTCGCCGTCGCTGAGCGCCTTCACGCTCGGCGTGCGGCAGAACAGTTCGAAGGCCGCGCGCCCGCTAAGACGCGGCGCCACAAGCTCGGCCGCGCCGAACACGCCCCGGATGACCTTCAGTCCAAATGATGCCATAGTGGCGATCCATCCATTCCGTTCAAGCATGAACATAATAGTTCAAACATGAACATTAAACAAGAGCTGCCCTGGGACAACCCGCGCTTTCGCAACTGGGTCGCGGTGGCGCGCGCCTGCCATGTGCTGGAGCGTGCGCTGGCGGTAAAGCTGGCGCCGCTGGATCTCAAGCCGGCGCAGCTCGACGTGCTGATGAACCTCTATCGCCATCCCGGCATGTCGCAGCACGATCTCGCCCGCAAACTGCTGGTCGGCCGCTCCAACATCACCATGCTGTTGCCGCAGCTCGAGGCGCGCGGCCTGCTGCGCCGCGAAGGCGATGAGAAGGACAAACGCGTGCTGCGGCTGACGCTTACCGAGGCCGGCACGGAGCTTTTGATGAAGGCGCTGAAGGTGCATATGGCGCTGATCGAAAAGGCGATGAGCCAGTCGACAGCGGAACAGTGCGATATGATCGGCGAACAGATGCGCAAGATCTATGACGTGCTGAAGGATACCTGAGCCGTTCGATCCACGCGCCTCCCACCTCACCACATCGTCTTCTTCGCCCGCTCCGGCCATTCCTTGTCGTAAGTACCGGCATCGATATTCTTGCGGCTGGTGACTTCCAGGATTGTTCCGGGTGTCGGCAGCGATTTCGGGTCGACGTGCTTTGCCGGGTTCCACAGCTCCGAGCGAACGATGGCGCGGGCGCACTGGAAATAGACCGAATCGACATCGACCACGGTGACCGAGCGCGCCGGCTTGCCTTCGACGGCGAAGGAGGCGCAAAGCGCGGCGTCGGTGGCGATGCGGGCGCGGCCGTTGACGCGCAGCGTCGTGCCCGAACCCGGCACAAGAAACAGCAGCCCGACGCGAGGATCGCGGATGATGTTCTTAAGCGAATCGGCGCGGTTGTTGCCGCGTCGGTCCGGCATCATCAGCGTTCTCGGGTCATGCATGCGCACAAAGCCGGCGAGATCGCCGCGCGGCGAACAGTCCAGCCCTTCCGGCCCGCTCGTCGCCAGAGCGACAAAAGGCGAGGCTTCGATGAAGGCGGCATATTCGGGAATGACGTGGTCGAGTTCCTTGATCGTCGACGCTTCGCCGGGCAGGCCGTAGAGGGCTTCGAGCTGTTCGACCGTGGTGATGTCAGACATTTTCCCGTCTCCGAACCTTTGCCGGCGTTACCCCCAGTCAATGACGTTTTGCGGACAGTGCCGACTAGCGGTCGCGGCTCAGTCCCTTCTCCTGGAGCTCGGCGAGATAGGCATTCCAGCGCGCGTCCTTTTCGTGGCCAAGCGTGTGCAGGTAATTCCAGGTGAAGATGCCGGTGTCGTGGAAATCGTCGAAGGTGATGCGCACGGCGTAGTTGCCGACCGGCTCGATCTTCAGGATAGCAACGTTACGCTTGCCGGGAACCGTCACCCGCTGGTCCGGCGAATGGCCCTGCACCTCGGCCGAGGGTGAAGCGACGCGCAGCAGTTCGGCCGGCAGTTCGAACGGCCGATGATCGGGAAAGGTGACGGACAGCAGTTTTCTGTCCTTCGAGACCCTGAGTTCCTTCGGCGCCGTCATTGTTCTGCATCCCGCATCAATCCGCCCTTCCCTACGCTGCTTCGCGCGAGCGGAAAAGGCCATTTGGACCCGGCCGACATCGGATGTCGGCCAGGGAATGTCACCAAAGATCGAGACCGGCTATCTTGAATGGCGGGTTGGATCGTATCACATAGCCGTATATAACGGCACCACTCGCAGCATTGGAAACGCTTGAACGCATGGACATGATCGATCCCTTCGGTCGCACGATCAGCTACTTGCGCGTGTCGGTCACCGACCGCTGCGATTTCCGCTGCACCTATTGCATGGCCGAGGACATGGCGTTCCTGCCCAAGAAGGACCTGCTGTCGCTCGAGGAACTCGACCGGCTCTGCACCGTCTTCATCGAAAAGGGCGTGCGCAAACTGCGCCTCACCGGCGGCGAGCCGCTGGTGCGCAAGAACATCATGCATCTGGTGCGCCAGTTGTCGCGGCACTTGAAGAGCGGCGCGCTGGAAGAGTTGACGCTGACCACCAATGGCTCGCAGCTGTCGCGCTTTGCCGCCGAGCTTGCCGATTGCGGTGTCGAGCGCATCAATGTCTCGCTCGACACGCTCGATGCCGACAAGTTCCACGCCATCACCCGCTGGGGCCATCTCGGCAAGGTCATGCAAGGCATCGATGCCGCGCAGGCGGCGGGGCTGAAGGTGAAGCTCAACGCCGTTGCGCTGAAGGACTTCAACGACGTCGAGCTGCCGGAGATGATGCGCTGGGCGCATGGCCGCGGCATGGACTTGACCGTCATCGAAACCATGCCGATGGGCGAGATCGACGCCGACCGGACCGACCAGTATCTGCCGCTGTCGCTGCTGCGCGCTTCGCTCGAGCGCCAGTTCACGCTGAGCGACATCCCCTACAAGACCGGCGGTCCGGCCCGCTACGTCCATGTCGCAGAGACCGGCGGCAGGCTGGGCTTCATCACGCCGATGACGCATAATTTCTGCGAAAGCTGCAACCGCGTGCGGCTGACCTGCACCGGCACGCTCTATATGTGCCTGGGCCAGGAGGATGCCGCCGACCTGCGCGCCCCGCTGCGTGCGTCCGAAGGCAACGAACTGGTCGCTGCTGCCATCGACGAAGCGATCGGCCGCAAGCCGAAAGGCCATGATTTCATCATCGACCGCCGCACCAGCCGCCCGTCGGTGTCGAGACATATGAGCGTCACCGGCGGCTGATTTTCTCCGCGATTGGTGCAAGGAATGTCTCCCATTGTCGGCTGGAGACATCGAATGAAGCGTCTTTCCATTGGATTGGCAGTTGCACTGATCGCGGCAGGCAGCGCCAATGCAGCGCCGTTCACCTACACCAATGCGCGCTTCGGCACGGTCTGCACCTTTCCCGACGACATCTTCACCGATCGCCAGCCCGAGCCGTACAATGGCGACGGACAGCAGTGGCTCAGCGCCGACGGCGCCAGCCTGATCTGCTCCGGTATTTTCAACGTCAGTGACGACACCCCAAAGAGCTTCGTCGCCGAGGAGAAGGCAATCAAGGAAGCGGGCTACCAGATCAGCTACAGCAAGACCGGCAAGAACTGGGCGGTGCTGTCGGGACTGAAGGATGGCAAGATTTTTTACGAACGGCGCCTGTTCGGCAAGGACGGCGTCATCCGCACCGTGCGGATCGACTATCCGCCGGCCGTTAAAGCGAAATACGATCCGCTGGTCGGCGCCATTGCCGGCAGCCTCAAAGGACCGTGAGCTTTTCGGACACACACCAGAAAAAGTCTCATGCGCATATAGCTGGCGGATTTACCGCAAGCGCGTTCGAGCCTAGATTCCTGGACATAGCGGCTCGTCGCTCGGTTTGGGGGAATACGACATGCGCACATTCTTACTTTCTCTTGCAATGCTTGGGTTTGCCGCCGCGCCGGCAGCAGCACAGTCCATCGGTGGCAGCTACACCGTCGCGGGCACCAATTTCGACGGCTCGAAATATGGCGGCGAAGCCACCATCACGCTGACCAGCGAGACCACCTGTACCATCCATTGGGAGACCGGCGGATCATCGTCGGACGGCATCTGCATGCGCAACGACGATGCCTTTTCCGCCGGCTATGTCATGGGCAAGGAAATCGGTCTTGTCGTCTACAAGGTAGAGGATGACGGCTCGCTGCACGGCCTGTGGACCATCGCCGGCAAGAACGGCAGCGGCACCGAGGTGCTGACGCCGAAATGAGCCTGCTGGTCATCCAGCCAGCCCTCTCAGGGATTTCTATTGGCCACGGGTGAAAATCCTTGGCCTATTTCTTTGACGTTGCTGTCTTGCCGCCGGCTGCTACAGGCTTGAGCGGTTCACCGTTTCGCCGAAACGTCGAACCGCTTTATTCTTTGTTTTCACGCAATTCCGGACGGAAAACCGTTTCACACTTTTCCTGGAATTGCTCTTGCAAAACCGGTAACGCCCTTGCCTCTTTCCCCAAACATTCGCGGCGCGCTGTGCATGATGGTGGCCATGATCGGCTTCACCCTCAACGACGCCATTACCAAGTTCTCGTCGGAATCGATGAACATGGCGCAAGTCATGCTGGTGCGGGGCGCCTTTGCGTCGCTGCTGGTCGGCCTGCTCGCCTGGCAGCAAGGTGCGCTCGCACGGCCGGGCTCGATGCTGCAGCCGCTGGTGGCGCTTCGCGTGGTCGCCGAGGCCGGCGCCACCGTCGCCTTCCTTGTCGCATTGGCGCATCTGCCGATCGCCAATGTCTCCGCGGTGCTGCAGGCGCTGCCGCTGGCGGTGACGATGGGGGCGGCACTCGTATTCAGCGAAGCGGTCGGCTGGCGGCGCTGGCTGGCGATCGCCGTTGGCTTCGGCGGCGTGCTGATCATCGTGCGGCCAGGCTTCGAAGGCTTCAGCGTCTATTCGCTGTACGCACTCGTCAGCGTCGCCTGTTGCGCAGTACGTGACCTCGCCACCAAGCGCATCCCGAGGGCTATCCCGACCTTGCTGGTGTCGACGGCAACGGCAATCGCCATGACCATCGTTGGCGCCGTGCTGCTGTCGCCGATGGGTGGCTGGACGCCGATGTCCGGCAAAGGCACGGCACTGTTGGCATTGGCGGCGGTGCTGGTGCTGATCGGCTACCAGTTCATCATCATGGCAATGCGGGCCGGCGACATCTCCTTCATTGCGCCATTCCGCTACACCGCCCTCTTTTGGTCGATGCTGCTTGGCCTCATCATCTTCGGCGATGTTCCCGACCTGCCGATGATCTTCGGCTCCGCCATCATCATCGGCTCCGGCCTCTACGCGCTCTATCGCGAGCGGGTCGCCGGCCGGCAAAAACCCGCAGCCGAAAGCGCTGGACCCGACATGGCGCCGGACGGCATATAGTTTGGCCATGAGCCAAGACATTGCAGGAATTATCCTGGCCGGAGGCCTGTCACGGCGCATGGGCGGCGGCGACAAGACTTTGCTGGCGCTTGGCGGGCGTCCGCTTCTCGACCATGTCGTTGCCCGCCTGGCGCCGCAGGTCGGATCGCTGGCGCTTAGCGCCAATGGTGACCCGGCGCGCTTCGCCGCGGCCGGTCTTCCGGTTCTCGCCGATATGGTCGAAGGCTATGCCGGACCGCTTGCCGGAATCCTCACCGGCCTCGAATGGGCGGCAGCGAATACCGCTTTCAAGGCATTGGCGACGGCCGCCGGCGACACCCCGTTCCTGCCGGTGGACCTGGTCGTGAGGCTGGCTGCGGCTGTTGACGAGCGACCAGGCTCGATTGCGGTTGCCGGTTCCGGCGGCCGGCAGCATCCGACCTTCGCGCTGTGGCCGCTCGGGCTGCGTGAGGCCTTGCGTCATTTCCTGATCGACGAGGACAACAGGCGCGTCTCCGCCTTCATCGAGCGGCACGACTGTGTCGAAGTGGAATTTCCGTTGCTGGCCCACGGCAGTGACGAGATCGACCCGTTCTTCAACATCAACACACCGCACGACCTTGCGGTGGCCGAGCGTCTGTTGCAGAGCATCGGCCCATGAACATCTTCGGCATCACCGGCTGGAAGAATTCCGGCAAGACCACACTGACCGAGAAGCTGGTCACAGAGCTCGTCCGGCGCGGCTGGACGGTGTCGACGGTCAAACACGCCCATCATGAGTTCGACATCGACAAGCCTGGCGCCGACAGCTTTCGCCACCGCCAGGCGGGCGCCACCGAAGTCGCGGTGGTGTCGGGCAAACGCTGGGCGCTGATGCATGAATTGCGCGGTGAGGACGAGCCGACGCTGGAGACGGTCCTGTCGCGGTTGGCCCCGTGCGACATCGTGCTGGTCGAAGGCTACAAGCGCGAGGCGCACAAAAAGATCGAGACCCGGCGGCGGGAGGCCAAGGACCGCTCGCCGCTGTCGGCCAACGACGGACATATCGTGGCGATTGCCGCCGACTTCGCGGTTACCGGCGAAAGCCTGCCTGTGTTCGATCTCGACGACTCGGGAGGGATAGCCGACTTCATCGAGCGCATGACCGGCCTCAAACCTTGAGGCCCCTGCCCTCGCCCGGGTCAGCCGCCCTCTTCAGCCGTTGCATTGTCTAAGCGCGTCGCGCCTGAACGGCCTCATGCGACGCTTCAGGTTGTTTTATTTATGCATGTCGTCGTCCCAAAACCGCTGCGCACTTTTGGGCGACATGCATTAACCCGGCGTCGGCATTGGCTGGACCCGCAAATCCCGCAAGCAACGGTTTTGCAGTTGCTTTTCTCCCGAAAACAGTGGGAGTATCGCGCCAGCGGGCGGTCAAAAGCACCGCCCCACAGAGCCGTTCCGGAACGACGGCCGGGAGCCATAAAGAGAGGACTATCATGCGTATTGCACTGCGTATCGCGCTCGCCGCATCGGCTGCGCTGCTGACGCTCGGCGTCGCCCAGGCTCAGGAAACGACCCTGAGAATCGGCACCGAAGGCGCCTACCCCCCATTCAACAACCTGACCTCCGACGGCCAGCTCGTGGGCTTCGACATCGACATCGCCAAGGCGCTCTGCGACGAGATGAAGGTCAAGTGCACCTTCGTCGCCCAGGATTGGGACGGCATCATTCCGGCCCTGCAGGCCGGCAAGTTCGACGCCATCGTCGCCTCGATGTCGATCACGCCGGAGCGCGCCGAGAAGGTCGACTTCACCCACAAATACTACAACACGCCGTCGGCGATCGCGGTACCCAAGGATTCGACCCTCAAGGGCGTGACCAAGGAAGACCTGGCCGGCAAGACCATCGGCGTCGCAACCACCACGACGCATTTCAATTATGCCTCGAAAACCTATACGGACAGCACGGTCAAGGGCTATCCGAGCAGCCCCGAAGAGCAGGCCGATCTCGCCAATGGCCGTCTCGACGCGATCGAGGACGATATCGTCGTGTTGCAACAGTTCCTGGATTCGCCTGATGGCGCCTGCTGCAAGATTCTCGGCCAGCCTTCGCCGCAGCCGGTCGATATCTTTGGACCGGGCGCCGGCATCGCCGTGCGCAAGGGCGAGACGGATCTGGTCAACAAGTTGAACAGCGCCATCGACGCAATCCGCGCCAACGGAAAGTACAAGGAAATCAACGACAAGTACTTCAAGTTCGACGTCTTCGGCGCCGAGTCCTGATCGTCTGAACAAGGCGGCAGGGGAAGTTTCCTCCTGCCGCCTTGGCCTGACAGAAGTGGAGACAAGACCCGTCAATGCCAAGCCAGAACATATGGATACTTCTCACTTGGGGACCCGATGGCTGGATTGACGATATTGCCTATGGCGCACTGGTCACCATTGCGCTCGCGCTGGCGACACTGCCGATCGGCCTGACGATCGGCTTTTTCGTCGCCTGGGCGAAACAATCCGAAGAGCCGTCGCTTCGCGTGGCTGCCAACATCTACACCACGGTGTTTCGCGGACTGCCGGAACTGGTGACGCTTTTCCTGTTCTTCTTCGGCATGCCGATCCTCTTGCAGTATGTCATCCGTCTGTTCAGGCCGGAAGCGACGGTCGATGTCGACAGCTTCCTCGCCGGCATGATCGTGCTGTCGCTGATCTTTTCGTCGTATTCCAGCGAAGTCTTCCTGTCGGCCTTTCGCGCCATTCCGAAGGGCCAGTATGAGGGCGGCTATGCGATCGGGCTGTCGAAATGGCAGACGATGCGCAAGGTGATCCTGCCGCAGCTGCTGCGCATCGCCTTCCCCGGCCTTGAGAATTGCTGGCTGAGCCTGCTCAAGGACACGGCCCTGGTGTCGGTCGTCAACCTGGCTGAAACCTTGCGCAACGCCGGCGTGGCGGCCCGTGTCACCAAACATTCCTTCCTGTTCTACAGCGTCGCGGCGATGGTGTTCCTTATCCTTGCCATCCTGTCGTCGATCGCCACCGGCTTCATCCTGCGTTCGCTCGGGAGGAGGGAGGCACGATGAGCGTCGTGACGCGCGCCGCCGTCGACATCGAGAAGCCACCACCACGGGCGCGAGGCTGGCCGCGGGCCCGTATCGTCGGCTACGCGCTGGTCGGCTTCTGGATCCTGTTCGGCATCGGCATCGCCGTCTATCTGGTTTACGCTTGGAATGGCGAGTTCTTCGCCAGATACGCGCCGGCCTATCTGCAGGGCTTGGGAACCACGCTTGCGCTGGTGGCCATCTCGATGGTGCTCGGCGCGCTTTTTTCGCTGCCCGTCACCTATGCCCGCATGTCGAAGAACCGCTATCTGTCCGTCCTGGCCTATTGCTACGTCTACTTCTTCCGCGGCACGCCGCTGCTGGTCCAGGTCTATCTCGTCTATTACGGCCTGGGCTCATTCCGGGTGCAGCTCGAATCCGTCGGGCTGTGGTGGTTCTTCCGCGACGCCTTCAATTGCGGTGTGTTCGCCTTCGCGCTCAACACCGCCGCCTACCAGGCCGAAATCCTGCGCGGCGCCATCGAGAGTGTTCCGAGGGGCCAATGGGAGGGCGCTGCTTCGCTCGGCCTGCACAAGCTGCAGACGCTGCGCAAGGTCATCCTGCCGCAAGCGTTTATCGTGGCGCTCCGACCCTACGGCAACGAGCTCGTCTTGATGATCAAGGCCTCTGCCATCGTTGCCATCATCACCGTCTATGATTTGATGGGCAACGCGAAGCTCGCCTACGCCAAGTCCTTCGACTTCCAGGCCTATGTCTGGGTCGCCATCGTCTATCTGGTGATGGTCGAGATCCTGCGCCACGGCGTCGAATGGATCGAGCGACGGATCACCATTCATCTGATCCGCTGAGCGGTCGGCTGTACCAGTCGATCGGCTCATGCGCGTCTTGACGAATTGTGTGCAGTGCCTAGAGCTTGCGCTGACAATTTCGCTTTCATCTGAAGGGCAAACCCATGGCATCTGTGGCATTTCTCGGTCTTGGCGTGATGGGCTATCCCATGGCCGGGCACCTCAGGAACAAAGGTGGCCATGAGGTCACCGTCTACAACCGCACCGCAGCGAAAGCCGAGCAATGGGTTGCCCAGCATGGCGGCAAGCTTGCTTTGACGCCGGCAGAGGCCGCAGAGGGCCAGGATTTCGTCTTCTCCTGCGTCGGCAATGACGACGATCTGCGCTCGGTGACGACCGGGGCCGATGGCGCCTTCGCCGCGATAAAAAAAGGCTCCGTTTTCATCGACAACACCACCGCCTCGGCCGAAGTCGCGCGCGAACTGGCCGACGCCGCTGAAAAGGCCGGCTTTTCCTTCCTCGACGCGCCGGTTTCCGGCGGGCAGGCGGGCGCCGAGAACGGCGTGCTGACGGTGATGGTCGGCGGCGAGCAGGCTGCCTTCGACAAGGCCAGGCCGGTCATCGACGCCTTTGCCCGGATGGTCGGGCTGATGGGTCCGTCGGGCGCCGGCCAGCTCACCAAGATGATCAATCAGATCACCATTGCCGGGCTGGTGCAGGGACTGGCCGAAGGCATCCACTTCGGCAAGAGGGCCGGGCTCGATATCGAGAAGGTCATCGAAGTCATCTCCAAGGGCGCTGCCGGGTCCTGGCAGATGGAGAACCGCCACAAGACGATGAATGCCGGTAAATATGATTTCGGCTTTGCCGTCGACTGGATGCGCAAGGATCTCGGCATCTGCCTCGATGAAGCCGACCGCAATGGCGCGAGACTGCCGGTGACCGCCCTTGTCGACCAGTTCTACAAGGATGTGCAGGCGATGGGCGGCAAGCGCTGGGACACCTCGTCCCTGCTGGCGCGCCTGGAAAAATAGGCGTTCGCAATGGCCGAGCTTTCGCCCCAATCGAGCGCCGATGAGATCGTCGCCCATTTGCGCTCGATCGGCACGGAGAACAATCGCCGCGGTATGCTGCGCTACGGCATCAAGATCGAGCGCGCGCTCGGCATCTCGCATGGCATGCAGCGGCAGATCGCCAAAAAGATCAAGCGCAACCACGAGCGTGCTTTCGAGCTTTGGCAGACCGGCATCATGGAGGCGCAGTTCATCGCTTCCGTCACGGCCGACCCGAAGCGCTTCTCAGCCGCGGATGCACGACAATGGGCCGCGTCCTTCGATTCCTGGGATATCGTCGACGGCGTCTCCGATCTCTTCGTCGACACGGACGCCTGGAAGGAGCTGATTGAAGAGTTCGCGGCGGACGAGCGCGAGTTCGTTCGACGCACGGCCTTTGCCATGATGGCGTGGTCCGTCGTGCACCGGAAGCAGGAGCCGGTGGCGACTTTCCTCGGCTTCCTGCCGATCATCGAAGCGCATGCCGCCGACAGCCGCAATTTCGTGAAGAAGGCGGCAAACTGGGCGCTTCGTTCGATCGGCAAGCGATCGTTGGAGATGCACGGTGCTGCCCTTGCCGTGGCCGAACGGCTGGCCCAGTCGACCGACAAGACGGCTCGCTGGATTGGCAAGGACGCCGTACGGGAACTCACCAATGCCAAGATCATCGAGCGGATCGCCGCCAGAAAAGGCTGACCTGGCAACCCGTTTGCCGACGCAACCTGGCCGCCGGCTCTCGCCGACATATGATGCGGCTCAAGCGTTGACGCAACTGGCCAGGACGTCTTTACTCGGCCTATGACCAAACATCTCCAATCGACCCTCGCGCTTGCAGCCGCGTTGTTGACAGCCGGTACCTTCGACGCCTCAGCGCAAACCGCGCGCATCTTCTGGAAAGATCTGCGTCCTGCGACGCAGGCGGTGGCCGAAGATGCCGGCCTGCCGATGATTGCGGCAAAACTGCCCGATCGTGGCGAGACATTGTCGCTCAACCTGCAGGACAAGACCGTACAATTAGCCGGCTATGCATTGCCGGTCGACCGTGATGGCGATCTCGTCTACCAGTTCCTGCTGGTGCCGTGGACAGGCGCTTGCAGCCACATGCCGACGCCGCCGCCCAACCAGATCGTGCTGGTGACGCCGTCCCGTCCCTACAAGATGTCGCAGGCCTATGAGTCGGTTGCCGTGACCGGCGCCTTGCGGCCCGGCTTGGAGAAGAGCCAGTTGTTCATTCTCGACGGCGTCAGCATCATCCAGTCCGGCTACACCGTACGCAAAGCCGATGTGGTGGCAGTCGACACGGTGCCGGACACGATCACGCTGCCGGTCAACTCGCCCTGGAGTTTCCTCAACAAAAAGAAAAACTAAGCGCCGCCTGCTTGTGCAGCGTCACCGCCCAGTCACGGACAACCGCGCTCAGGCAGCGTTGGCGCCGGATTCCTTGTCCAGCAGCATGTAGTCGAGCGGCATTTCGGTCGTGTACTTGATCTGCTCCATGGCGAAGGACGACGATACGTCGCGGATCTCGATCTTGGCGATCAGCCGCTTGTAGAAGGCGTCATAGGCGGCGATGTCGGGCACCACGACGCGCAGGAGATAGTCGACGTCGCCGCTCATGCGGTAGAATTCGACCACTTCGGGAAATTCCTGGATGACTTCCGAGAAACGCCGCAGCCATTCATGGCTGTGCGAATTGGTGCGGATCGACACGAAGACGGTGACGCGCACATTGACCTTTTCGTGGTCGAGGATGGCGACGCGCCGCTTGATGACGCCCTCTTCCTCCAGCTTCTGGATGCGGCGCCAGCACGGCGTCGTCGACAGGCCGACTTTCTTGGCGACATCCGCAACCGCGAGCGTCGCGTCCTCCTGCAGGAGGCGGAGAATTTTTCTGTCGAGGCGATCCATTGAGGTGCTCCTGATGCAGGCCGCGTTCCCTCGGGCGCGACGCGCTTTGGGAATAGATTGGCTATACTCCCTCTTATTTCGACCTTTAACAAGAAAGAAATTCTGCCGGATGGCACAAAAGCGAGTGATATCTTGCTTAAAGTCTAATCTATGCGATAGCGGATTTCCGATCTCAGAAACGGCAGCAAATCCATTTCAAACCATGGATTCTGCTTCAGCCATCCTGAGTTGCGCCATGACGGGTGTGGCAGCGGCAGCACTTTCGGGCTGGCCAGCGCATCCCAGATGGTGCGCCAGTCCTTCACGGTTTCGGTCAGCGACGGCCGGCGCGTGGCGCCCATATGCCAGGATTGCGCGTAGGAGCCGATTGTCAAGACGAGGTCGATCTGCGGCATCAGCGCCATCAGCGGCGCGCGCCAGGCCAGCGCGCATTCTCGGCGCGGCGGCAGGTCGCCGCCCTTTGCGTCCTGGCCGGGGAAGCAGAACCCCATCGGCACGATGGCGAATCTTTCCGTGTCGTAGAATTCCTCGCTGGTTACGCCCAGCCAGCTTCGCAAGCGGTCGCCGGACGCGTCGGTGAACGGCATGCCCGACAAATGCACCTTTGTGCCTGGCGCCTGGCCGGCGAGCAGGATGCAGGCGCTGGATGATGGCAGCAGCACCGGGCGCGGCTCGTGCGGCAGTGGCCTGCCGACTGGAGTGTCGACGCAGATGCGGCAGGCGCGGACCTTTGCCGTCAGGCGTTCGAGTTCCGCCTCCATCAGGCGGAAGCGCTCGGGCGACTGGAGACGGCGCTGTACCAGCGCAGCACGTTGGTGCACTCGTCCGGCACTTTGATGCGCGCCGGTTTCATGAAATCCATGGCGATCATGCCGGTGATATCGGCGATCGAATAGGCGTCAGCGGCGGCGAATTCGCGGTTTGCCAGTTCGGGCTCGAGCAGGTTCAGGAATTCAACCGCTTTCGCCTTGTTGGCCTCGCCCCATTCGGGGATCTGCGGAATTTCCCATTCCTTCATCGCCGGATGGATGTGGCGAAAAGCCTGGGCGACGCAGCTAAGCAGATTGAACTCCATGCGCCTTTGCCACATCTCGACCTTGGCCTTGCCGAGCGCGCCTTGCCCGAACAGCGCCGGTTCGGGATGCAGTTCCTCGAAATAGCGGCAGATGGCGACGGATTCGGTGAGGATGGTGCCGTCGTCGAGCTCCAGCACCGGCAGCCGCTGCAGCGGGTTGCGCGACCTGACCGGCTCCTGTTTGTGCCCCATCGCACTCATATCGACCGGCACCAGCGGCACTGCGATGCCCTTTTCGGCGAGGAAAACCCGTACTCGCCGCGGGTTGGGGGCGCGGCCGCCGTCGAACAGTTTCATGCTTATCCTCCCGATCTGGTCCTTCAACTATAGTGCTCGTCACCAGAAGCGAAACATCTCTCGCAAGGCGTCACCGACCGAAGCCAGGGTGCCGTGCTTTCTTTCGAGCGGGCCGCCGTGGTGGCTTTCGCGCCAGTCTTGCGGCTGATCGAAAGTGCCGGCCCAGATGCCAACCTTGCCGGCGCGGGCAATGGCCTGCTCGGTGTCGAAATCGCCATAGGCAATTGCCCAGCCGGCCTCAACCTGGGCCCGGTTGAGATCCTTTCCACCGGCCTTGCAATCGCCGAGCAGGCGGCCGTAGCGGTCGCGCTGCCAGCCGCTGCAGGTCACCGGATTTCCTGATATCAGCCGCACCAGCGCCTGGCGCGCCAGCCTGCCGCAGGCGTAGTCTGCGCCATCCCTACGGCAGATCTGCTGGTATTCCGGAGCGTCGATGCCGCGCATGCGGATACGTTCGGTGCCAAGAGTGAGTGAATCGCCATCGTTGACGATCGCCACCCCTTGCGCCTTGCGCGTCTCGAAACGGTCGAGGCGTGCGGCGAGCAGGATCAGCAGGCCGAGCAGAATGACCGTCAGCGCGTAATCCAGCAGCTTGCGCCACAGGCTTCGCGGCGGCGGCGGATAGTATCGCCGGCGCGGCCTTGGCGACCACGAACGGCTCATATGGCAAACAGTCTCTTAATCATTCGAACGTAGCTTAACGAATTGAGATCGCTGCGCGCATAAATCGAAGTTTCCATGCCTCTGCTACGCTCGAACACAGCGGATAAATTCATTGTGGACCGCCGGAAACCGCACCGCAACAGCGATGTGGCGCGCGCGGTGCGCAAGACGCGGGACCGTCTTTCGCAGCAGGTCGGCAATCTCGACTTCGACCGTGAACTGCTGAAGCTGCATGCCGGGACCATGGTGCGCGGCGCAGCCGTCATCCCACTGCTGGTGTTGGCGGTCGCGGCGGCCGGGCTGCTGGCCGGTGTGGACAAACAGATCAGCGTCTGGGCGCTGTTCACCCTGATCTGCTATTCGATCGTCGCCTTCATGGCGCGCCGCGTCGAGCGCACCGAAGCCGCCGAGCTCAATCCTGTTCGCACCCGCAGGGATTTCCTGATCGGACATTCGCTGTGCGGCCTCGGCTGGGCGTGGTTCGCATGGCTCGGCTGCGCCACCTGCCAGATCGACCAGTTCCAGGCCGCCAAGGCGGTGGTGCTGCTGCTGGCCATGGCGGCGACCGCTATCATGGCGTCGTCCTTGCGCGGCTCTCTGCTTGCCACCTTCGTCGTTCCGGTGGCGGTCTATGCCTATGCTGAAACGAAATTTTGGGTGCCGGTCGGGACGATCATGGTCGCCCTGCTGGTCGCGGCATTGCCGTTCTTTGCCTATATCGCGCGCCATCTCAACCGCTCGTCGCTGATACTTCTGTCCTTCCGCTCCGAAAAGGACGCGCTGCTCGCCGAGGTGGAGACAGCGAAATCAATGTCGGACGAAGCTCGTCGGCGGGCCGAAGACGCCAATCTGGCGAAGTCGCGCTTCCTTGCTTCTATGAGCCATGAGCTGAGGACGCCCCTCAACGCCATTCTCGGGTTTTCCGAGGTGATGGCCAATGAGGTGCTCGGGCCGATGAGCAACCCCACCTATCGCGACTACGCCCGCGACGTGCACGATTCCGGCCAGCATCTGCTCGACCTGATCAACGAAATCCTTGATCTGTCGCGCATCGAGGCCGGCCGCTATCAGCTCAACGAAGAGCCGGTGATGCTGCTCAACATCGCCGAAGATTGCTGCCACATGATGGAATTGAAGGCGCGCAACAAGGACATCCGCATCGTCCAGGATTTCGAAAGTGCCCTGCCGCGGCTGTTCGCCGACGAGCGCGCGGTGCGGCAGATCACGCTCAACCTCCTGTCCAACGCCATCAAATTCACCGCCACCGGCGGCGAAGTTCGCGTGCGCGTCGGCTGGACGGCGGGCGGCGGCCAGTACATTTCGGTCAAGGACAATGGGCCGGGCATACCGGAAGACGAAATCCCGATCGTGCTGTCCGCCTTCGGCCAGGGCTCGATCGCCATCAAGAGCGCCGAACAAGGCACCGGGCTCGGACTGCCGATTGTGCAGGGCCTGCTCGCCATGCATGGCGGCGAATTCGAACTTCAGTCGAAATTGCGCGAAGGCACCGAGGCAATCGCCATCTTCCCGCTCGCCCGAGTGATGGAGGAACTGCCGGCGCTGCCAACCAAGACCGTGGCGGCGGCCCGCCGACGTTGACAGCTTGTTCTAGGCTTTGACCGCCGCCGCCATGCCCGAACTGGTAAGCGCCGCCGCCTTGACCAGACCGGCGGCAAGGGCGGCCCCTGCCCCTTCGCCGTGGCTGATGCCGAGATCGAACAGCGGCCTGAGGCCGAGCCGCTCGGCGGCAAGCCTTTGGCCGGGTTCGGGCGACTGGCTGGCCAGCAGGCAATGGTCGAGCGCACCCGGGTTGGCGGCATGCAGCACGGCAGCGGCAGCGGTCGCGGCGAAGCCGTCGAGCAGCACCGGGATTTTTTGCATCCGGGCGGCGAGGATGGCGCCGGCAATGGCCGCAAACTCGCGGCCACCGACCCGGCGCAGTGCTTGCAGGGGGTCCTTCAGAGCCGCACCATGCAAAGCGACGGCTGCATCGACTACATCAGCCTTGCGCGCCTGCATGGCCGCGTCGGCGCCCGAGGCGGGGCCGACCCAGTCGGCGCCGCTGCCACCGAACAGGGCAGCGCACAAGGCCGCCGCAACGGTGGAGTTGCCGACGCCGAGATCGCCGAGGCAAATCAGATCGGCGCCACCGGCGATGGCTTCCATCCCGAAGGCCATGGTGGCGGCGCAGCCGCGTTCGTCGAGGGCGGCGTCCTCGGTGATGTCGGCGGTCGCAATGTGCAGCGCCAGATCGAACACCTTGAGGCCAAGATTGTTGGCGACGCAGATCTGGTTGATTGCCGCACCGCCGGCAGCGCACAGCTCAACGGCGTTGGCGGTCGCAGCGACAGGGCGCGGCGAGATGCCGTGGCGGGCCACGCCATGGTTGCCGGCGAAGATCGCCACCAGGGGCCGGTTCACCGCCGGCGGGGCGCGCCCGCTCCAGGCAGCAAGCCAGGCGGCGATGTCCTCGATACGGCCAAGCGAGGCTTTCGGCTTGTCGGCCTTGGAAAACAGGGTGCGCACCCTGTTTTACACGACTGTATCGGCCGGCGGCAGGCGGGCCCGCCGATTGGGAAAATAGTCGAAGGGGAGCGCGCGGGTGATGTGGGTCCAGAACATCACCAGTGGG
>NZ_JAMYOY010000019.1:0-141659 GCF_040320115.1 Mesorhizobium sp. M0802 | reverse complement strand
TGGAGGCCAACCGATACATCAACATGGACGACCTGCGCGAGCACAAGAAGCTCGCTCTGCGCCAAGCCGCATGACCAGCATCATGGCCGCCCCATTTTGCAGAACTTGACGCACACAACCTAGAAGTTTGGGTCGTGGCCCCACAGCGGCCGACCTATCCATCGGGTGGATGGTAGTTATCACAACAATCGATTTTACCAATATTATGGATTACTACTACAAGGCCGCCACTTAAAGCGGCCGGACGGTATCCGTCTCGCGTGGGCTGGTGCTGCCCGCAAAGATGCGGAGACGAACATGTGCGGGATTGTTGGCATCGTTGGGCAACAGCCGGTGTCGGATCGGTTGATCGGCGCGTTGAAGGGTTTGGAATATCGCGGCTATGATTCCGCCGGCGTTGCGACGATCATCGAGGGTGCCTTGCACCGCCGGCGCGCCGAGGGCAAGCTCGTCAATCTCGAGACGCGACTGAAGGAAGAGCCGCTGAGCGGCAACGTCGGCATCGGCCACACGCGTTGGGCAACCCACGGGGCCTCGACCGAACGCAATGCGCACCCGCACTTTAGCGACGGTGTCGCCGTAGTCCATAACGGCATCATCGAGAATTTCACCGAGCTGAAGGACGAATTGGCGGCGGATGGCGCCGAGTTCCAGACCGACACCGACACCGAGGTCGTTGGGCATCTCTTGGCAAGATACCGCCGAGAGGGCATGAGGCCGCAAGAGGCCACGCGTGCCATGCTGAAACGCGTCAAGGGCGCCTATGCGCTTGCCATCCTCTTCGAAGATGAACCGACGACCATCACGGCGGCGCGCAACGGACCACCGCTCGCGATCGGTCACGGCGACGGCGAGATGTTCCTGGGCTCCGACGCGATCGCCCTTGCTCCTTTCACCAATGAAATTACCTATCTCATCGACGGCGACTGGGCCGTTGTCGGCAATTCGGGCGCCCATATCTTCGATATCGACGGCCGTCCCGTCGAGCGTCCGCGCCATATCTCCACGGCCGCGGCCGATCTGGCCAACAAGGGCAACCATCGCCACTTCATGGAGAAGGAGATTTACGAGCAGCCCGAGGTCATCGCCCATGCTCTCCGTCATTACATTAACATCATAGACAGTCGCGACATGGTTCCTGGCATTGATTTCGCCAAGGTCCCGAGCTTGGCGATCTCTGCCTGCGGGACCGCCTATTTCGCCGGACTGATCGGAAAATACTGGTTCGAGCGCTATGCGCGCCTGACGGTTGAAATCGACGTTGCGTCCGAATTCCGTTACCGCGAGATCCCGTTGCCGCCGCAGTCGGCGGCTCTTTTCATCTCGCAGTCCGGCGAAACCGCCGATACGCTTGCGTCATTGAGGTACTGCAAGGAGCGTGGGCTGAAAATTGGCGCTATCGTCAATGCCTGCGAATCGACCATCGCTCGGGAGGCCGATACGGTTTTCCCGATCCTTGCCGGACCGGAGATCGGCGTCGCCTCTACCAAGGCTTTTACCTGCCAGCTTGCCGTTCTAGCAGCACTCGCCATCGGCGCGGCCAGAGCCCGCGGGACCGTCCCCGAAGACGAGCTGCAGGGGCTCGTCAGGAGCCTCGCCGAATTGCCGCGCGTGATGGGCCACGTACTCGAGAGCATCCAGCCGGAAATCGAGTTCTTGTCGCGCGAACTGTCAAAGTGTCGTGACGTCCTGTATCTCGGCCGTGGCACCAGTTTCCCGCTAGCGATGGAAGGTGCGCTGAAGCTCAAGGAGATTTCCTACATCCATGCCGAGGGCTATGCAGCGGGTGAATTGAAGCACGGGCCGATCGCATTGATAGACGAGAACATGCCAGTGATCGTCATCGCGCCCCATGACCGTCTTTTCGACAAGACCGTTTCCAACATGCAGGAAGTGGCTGCCCGTGGAGGGCGGATTATCCTCATCACCGATGAAAAAGGGGCAGCCGTATCGAAACTCGAAACCATGCACACGCTCGTGCTGCCGGTTGTCGACGAGATTATCGCGCCAATGATCTTCTCGCTCCCGATACAGCTTCTAGCCTACCACACGGCGCTCTTCATGGGGACGGATGTAGACCAGCCGCGCAATCTCGCAAAATCGGTCACGGTCGAATGATTGTGAACCTGTACAGGTGGCGATGCGCCTCCAGGAAAGCGGTACCCCTTGTCTGGATCCGAAGCCCGGATCAAACCAGATGACCATTGTTTGCTGCAATTGCGAAACTCGGTAGCGGTTACGAGCGGGTCTTTCGCTGCCTCGCCGGTGGAGATTGCCGAAGCTGGCAGTGTCCGTGCCGAAAGTTCGAGTTGCTGTTCAAGAAAGCCATCGGCGAGAATGGTCCACGAAGGATCGCAGGTCGCATGCGCTACGCCGACCAGGCTCTCAGCACGGGTAGCCTTGATACTTGATCAGAAGCAGGTGAGCCGCCATATTCCGGCCCGGCCAGTTCAGCGGCCCATCCCATGCATGAGGCCGGTTCGGCCGAATGGACGACCATTTTTTTTATTTGCTAGGTGTGCGCCGCGGGGAGGAATCTCCGAGGGAGCTCCCAGTTCTTGGAGATGTCTATGAAGGATTCGCGCATTCCCGAACCAGTCTTGACGGCTATGTCCCAGGGAACCCACATCGTCCGCGCTTATCGCGAGCACCTTGGATATTCGATCGACGACCTGGCGGTCGCGTGCGGGCTGGCCGCTGAGGAAATCCAAAACATCGAGCGAGGTCTGAGGTACAGCAAGGGCTATCGGGATCGGATAGCGAAATCGCTTTCCATACCTGTGGGAATTCTTGAGTCGGAGTTGGACATTTCGGACGCCGCCTGATCAGTCGGATGACCTGCAATGGGTGGACTAGCTGTTGTGATGTGAAGCTTGCGGCTGATGTCGACTTTTGATTCGATTGGATGCGAATGCCTTCTGGCGCAGCTCGCCGAACAACAAAGCGATATAGCCGCCCGGAGTGCTACGAAACGTGCACGACGGCATCGGCTCGCGACGAAGGATTGTAACGGCGAACTCTTCCTAGTTTGGCAAGGCGATGCTGGCTTGAGCATCAACTCGGCCTACGGGCTGAATCGTCCAACATGGCGAGTCGCGCCGCTCTGAAATTAACATGGCGGGCATCCTGACGTTTCCGGGTTGACTATGGGCGTTCGAACCACGAAAAGGGGCCGCTCTTCGTGAGTGGCGTGCGCCGGCAGTCTGACCCCCAAGCCCCCCGCCCAGGCTGCCGGCGCGCTTCTAGAAAGATCGAAGTAGGCACTCGCTTGCGCTCTACCCGCTCACACCTTGTGGTTCCTCCTGCGGGTCCAGCGGACCACCATGGGTGTCGCCAGTTCTGGTGGTTACGCGCGTCCATTTGCGATCTCGTTCAGTGAGTGCACCGCAAGCACCCTCTCTGCTAGCCTGAAAAATTCATGGGGGTTGGTGGATGTGGGCGCAAGCCTTGAAATGACGTAGGATTTGGTTGCTTAAGCCGATCCGAAATTTCCCGGAGACCACACCCACCATGAACGATCTTGCGCTGCCGCTGAGCGGTTTGTCATCAGTCGGCGGCAAGTCCGTCGTCGCCCGTTTCACGGCGGCATGCTGTCGTCCAACAGCGGCGTTCTGGCCTTGGCCGAGGTGGAAAAGCGGTTGCGGGTGGCCGAGCGTCTGGCGCGTTGCATCGACGATCCGCGCTGCCCGGACCAGGTCGTCCACAGCCTGGCGGACATGATCGGCTTTCGCATGAAGATGATCGCCGCGGGCTACGAGGACGGCAACGACGCCAACCGGCTGCGCCGCGATCCGGTCTTCAAGATGGCCCAGGATGCGCTGCCGTCGGGTCGGGATCTGGCGTCGAAATCGACGCTGTGCCGGCTGGAGAACCTACCCGGCGTGAGGGAGTTGGTCGATGGGACGGGCGATGGTCGATCTCTATTGCGCCTCGTTCCGGCAGGTGCCGAAGCGGATCGTACTCGACATTGACGACACCTTCGACGCTGTGCACGGAGGCCAACAGCTTCGCCTGTTCAATGCCCACCATGACGAGTACGGCTTCCAGCCGATCGTCGTGTTCGATGGTGCGGGACGGTTCCCAGCGCGATCCTGCGACCGGCCAAGCGGCCGAGTGGGGCTGAGATCCGCCCCCACCTGCGCCCTCTGGTGCGGGCGATCCGGATCAACTGGCCGAACATTCGTATCCTGCTCCGCGGCGATAGCCATTATTGCAACCCGCAGGTCATCGACTGGTGCCGCGCCAACGACGTCGACTTCATCTTTGGCCTCGCGCCCACCACGACCCTGCGCAAGCATGTCGCGGATCTGGAGGCCAGCACGACGGCGCGCTTCGAAGCGTCGGCCAAGACAGGCAAGGTCCGCAGGTTCAAGGAGTTCGTTGACGGCGCCCGCGGCGCGGCCGGGCCGGCAGCACTCAGGCGGCTATAACGGGCGCAGAGCCGACCCTGAGGCTTCCAGACATTGTCGTGTACAGCTTCAGACCCTCAAGCCGAGCCCGCAGGGCCTCGCTTACCTTTTACGGGGCGGCGGTACGTCCAAGCCGCTTCAACAGTTAAGAATTTCGCAAAGACGATACCCCCGGATCGTCGAGCTTCCGCTGCCACTTCCCGCATTCGCCGAGGCGGTCAATGACCCGCCCTTCACAATAGTTATCTGGCAAGCATCTGGATGCGAGAGATAATGTTGCCGGAGGCATCTCTCATGGCTTCTACACCTGCCTGAACGCCAGAACCGCGTTCGTGCCGCCAAAGGCGAAGGAGTTGCTCAGTGCCACGCGCACCTTGCGCTCGCGTGCCACATTGGGCGTGACGTCGAGATCGCAATCGGGGTCCAGCTCACGATAATTGGCAGTCGGCGGCACGACGCTCTCGCGGATAGCCATCACGCAGGCGATCAACTCGAGCGCGCCGGACGCGCCGAGGCAATGCGCGTGCATGGACTTGGTAGAAGAAATGGACATTGAGAAGGCGTGCTGACCGAAGACTCGCTTGATCGCCGCCGTCTCGATCTGGTCGTTGGCCTTTGTGCCGGTGCCGTGCGCGTTGAGATAGTCGACATCCTCGGCGTCCAGCCTGGCATCGGCAAGGCAGGCCCGCATTGCTGCCTCCGGCCCCTCGACAGTCGGCGCGACGATGTCGGACGCATCGGCGGAAAGGCCGGCACCGGCAATTTCGGCAAGGATGGTGGCGCCCCGAGCCAGGGCATGCTCGTAGCTTTCCAGCACCGCCATGCCGGCGCCTTCACCAAGCGATAGGCCCTGGCGATCGGCCGAGAATGGCCGGCAAGCATCGGGCGAAAGCACGCGGATCGCTTCCCATGCCTTCAGCACACCCCATATGAGCGGCGCTTCGCTGCCGCCGGCAAGCATCACGTCGGCCCGGCCGTGCCTGATCTGGTCCACCGCGCAGGCAATCGCATGGTTTGCCGAGGAACAGGCGGACGTGACGCCGAAGACCGGCCCGCGCAGGCCGAGACTCATGCTGACCTGGCCGGCAGCGGCACCCGGCATCGCCTTGGGTACAGTCAAGAGAGCGGCACGCTTACCGCCCAGCAGGATGGCGCGGTAGGTTTGCTCGATCGCATCCCACCCGCAGCCGCCAACGCCCACCGTCGCACCGAAGCGATAGCTATTTCCCTCTTTGGAGGAAAGTCCGGCCTGACGCATGGCTTCGCGCGCCGCAAGAACAGCGAGCAGGCTGAAGCGGTCCATGGAGATGAGTTGCTTGCGGTCGATGTCATGCTCCGGCAGCGCTTTGATCTCGGCACCAATCCTGACCCTCAATTCATGGAGCTCGGAGTTGACGATTGGGCCGATGGCGGAGCGGCCTTCTCGCATCTCTGTCCAAATGGCGGCGGTGTTGGTCCCAAGCCCGCAAATCCCGCCAATCCCAGTAATCACGACGCGCCTGTCCATTCACACCCCCGTAGCGAGCAAGCTGCGCACGGCTTCCACCATGTCCCCAACATTCTGGAGATCCGACCATGCCTCGGCCGTATTCATCTCGATCTCGATGCCGTAGGCCTGCTCCAGGTCCCAGAGAACGTCCGCCAATCCCAGTGAATCGATACCGAGCGAAGTCAGTCTCGTGGCAGCCGTTATCTCGCCGCCTGTGGCAGGCGCTATGCCGCCCTCCGACGCGGCGCGCTTCTTGATCATGGCGATTATTTCGTTGGCGAGTTGATCTGCCATCTTGTTTCCTTTCCAGCTTGCGTTTTCGGCGTCGTTCAAAACCCGAATCGCGTCGCGTTGCCAAAATTGCCCCTCATGGAGCCCTGTGCGCCGACCAAGCCCAATGCCCATAGGAACCGGACGAGTTCCGGCTTCTGCGGCGTCAGCCCGATGACGAAGAAAAGTCGCCGGCCTCCCGCTTTTGCGCCAGCACATCAAGAATCTGCGTGTAAATGGATAGGAACCGTCGTCAAACGTCAGCTAAACGCTGCGACGGTGGGTGCTGTCAGCGTATTCACTCGGCACCTCATATGTAATCGAGATGTTTCATAGCTCCGGACCAGTTGCGATCAACTATTGTACCGGTCCGCCATTCGTCGGAGAGTTCGACATGATCGGAGCGCTGCCTCTCATTTCCAGTACAATCTCCACCGCACGCGACAAATTTCCTCTTTCGGGCTCTTCTCAAGGGACTCGCCACGCGATAGGGGCAGTGATCGGCGCACTTGAGATCCTGCCAGGTCCATGCGACATTCCGGAAAATTGGTAAAATCCTTTGTTTCAATCAAATTCATCCACGCTATGGATAGCTAAGACATGCGTTTCAAAGGGCTCGATCTGAATCTTCTCGTCGTTCTCGACGCGCTGCTGAGCGAGCGCAGCCTCACGGCGGCGGCACGCGCATCAACCTAGCCAAATTCATGGGGGTTGGTGGATGTGGCGCAAGCCCGTTGAAATGACGTAGGATTTGGTTGCTTAAGCCGATCCGAACCATTTCCCGAGACCACACCCACCATGAACGATCTTGCGCTGCCGCTGAGCGGTTTGTCATCAGTCGGCGGCAAGTCCGTCGTCGCCCGTTTCACGGCGGCATGCTGTCGTCCAACAGCGGCGTTCTGGCCTTGGCCGAGGTGGAAAAGCGGTTGCGGGTGGCCGAGCGTCTGGCGCGTTGCATCGACGATCCGCGCTGCCCGGACCAGGTCGTCCACAGCCTGGCGGACATGATCGGCTTTCGCATGAAGATGATCGCCGCCGGCTACGAGGACGGCAACGACGCCAACCGGCTGCGCCGCGCTCTCGACACCTTCGACGCTGTGCACGGAGGCCAACAGCTTCGCCTGTTCAATGCCCACCATGACGAGTACGGCTTCCAGCCGATCGTCGTGTTCGATGGTGCGGGACGGTTCGTCAGCGCGATCCTGCGACCGGCCAAGCGGCCGAGTGGGGCTGAGATCCGCCCCCACCTGCGCCGTCTGGTGCGGGCGATCCGGATCAACTGGCCGAACATTCGTATCCTGCTCCGCGGCGATAGCCATTATTGCAACCCGCAGGTCATCGACTGGTGCCGCCCCAACGACGTCGACTTCATCTTTGGCCTCGCGCCCACCACGACCCTGCGCAAGCATGTCGCGGATCTGGATGCCAGCACGACGGCGCGCTTCGAAGCGTCGGCCAAGACAGGCAAGGTCCGCAGGTTCAAGGAGTTCGTTGACGGCGCCGCTAGTTGGAGCCGCGTCGAGCGCATCATCGCGCGGGTCGAGGTCGGCGCCCACGGTGGCGATATCCGCTTCGTCGTCACCAACCTTGCCGGTGGGAAGGCCAAGGCGCTCTACGAGGATGTCTACTGCCGGCGCGGCGCGGCCGAGAACCACATCGTGGAAGACGCATCTTGCCGCCGACCGCACATCCTGCACCAGAGCGACGGCCAACCAGTTCCGGCTATTCCTGCATGCCGGTGCTTACTGGTTGATGTGGGGCTTGCGGGCCGCGATGCCGAGGCGCTCGAGCTTTGCCGTCGCCCAATTCGACACGCTGCGATTGCGCCTCATCAAAATCGCTGCGCGGGTGGTCGAGATGAAATCGCAAATCCGCCTGCACCTGCCGACATCGTGCCCCGACCAGCGCATCCTGCGCATCGTCCTCGATCGCATCCCCCAACTCGCGACATAACGATGGGCGCAGGCGCCCGAAACGAACCCGCCGACCGCAACCTGTAAACCCCCGCCTGCCATCACGACGGATCATCGCCGGCACCCGACGAGGCTTGTCAAAATGCACAGGGCGGCCAGATCGCCGATGCAGGCCGCCGAAAGCTCATCGCCGTGCATCAAGGCGGCTAGATGGCAACGAGGCTTATGCCGCCCGTGCATCGCAGCTCCATATGCATGAGGGGTCGTCGCTTCAAAATACTTGATACATTTGCGCTTGCGTAGCTCCTTGCATGCGCGCGATGCCAGGAGGAGACCTCTGTCTAAACGCTCGCATCGATGCAACGCCGTTGACACCATCAAGGCGGCGACCGCTTTGCCACGGCCGCCGCAGCCCTTTTCGAGCATCACGATCATGTCGGCGCCATCGCAGTGATGCACATGCAAATTCAGAGATGCACTCTGGCCATATGCTAGGTGCCCAGCATATGTCCGGCATCCCGCAACGCCGCTACGAAAAGACGGGCATTGCCGTTGGCATCCATCTTGGCCTGCATCGACAGGGGCATCCTGTGCCAGCTCTCCAAGGCCGCAATGTAATGTGAGAACATACCGTTAACGATGCAATAGTGGGTAACTAGGCCGTGTCCGTCTAACGCCAGCACGCCGAATTGGCCGCCGTGATATCGGATGGCTGCGACCCGCTGGACCTGCGCGTCACCGTCGATCCGAACGTCGAAAAGCAGGCTGCCGCGGCTCCTGGTGGCTATCTCGGCGGCTTTTTCAGCGAAGCTCAACGAGAGCAAGCGGACGCTTTCGACTGCCATCTGTAAAACCATCAAGTTCAGTTCATCCACTGCCATGAGGTACCTGTGCGCAAGACATGGGTGATTGCAATCGACCACACCGCTTGTTCACAGATGTCGGCTCACGACCGGTTATTCAGGGTTCGCCGGTCATCCATTGAGGGCGTGCTCATCAAAATGCTCCTGAAGTGGAATGCGCTGCTTCTACGAAACGCAAGGAGCAGGCCAGCCAAGCTGTCGCGACAATTGACCTCATAATCCATCCCGATATCTGGATTTCGGCATCGCTGAACATCCCTGATTAGTGAGCTGTTTGCGGCAAGCCCATCTCGGCTTTGTACCCCGAAACCGTTGCACCGGCGTCGCTCGGCGCTCGGGACCGCCAGGCTCTGCTCGTCGAGAACTTTGTCCCCGAGAAGCGTTCGACTCTGAGCATTCCGCTCAAGGGTGACGTCTCGTCCGTGTCCTTGCAGCTCACCGCGAAGGCTTTTTGCGCATCGCACGCAAGCGCACGAATTGGTCTCCGTTCACTTCACAAAATGGTTTTCCTGAAGTACTTGAGCGCAGAGAAATCTCCGGTCGCAGCCTACCCGGTTAAAACAAGGACCCAACGATGAAGACTCTCGTCGTCTGCTCCGGCGGATTGGATTCCGTTACTCTTGCCCACAAGGTGGCAGCGGAGCACCAGCTTACCGGCCTGCTATCGTTCGATTACGGCCAACGGCATAGGAAGGAATTGGGCTTCGCCACCCTTTGCGCGGAGCGCCTGAGTGTCCCGCAGCGAATCATCGATATCCACGAGATCGGCGGCGGCCTTTCCGGCTCCGCGCTGACCGACAATGTGGACGTGCCCGACGGGCACTATGCCGAAGACACGATGAAGATAACCGTGGTGCCCAACCGGAACGCCATCATGTTGGCCATTGCCTTCGGCCTCGCCGCAGCGCAAGACGCTGACGCAGTGGCGACGGCCGTGCATGGTGGGGATCACGTTGTCTATCCCGATTGCCGTCCGGCCTTCATCGACGCTTTCCAGATGATGCAGAACCACGCGCTCGACGGCTACGCGCAGATTCGCCTTTATGCACCCTATGTGAACTTGGCGAAGGCGGACATTGTTACGGATGGAGCCACATACGGCACGCCGTTTGCGCAGACCTGGTCCTGTTACAAGGGCGCCGAGCGTCATTGCGGGAGGTGCGGGACCTGCGTCGAGCGGCGTGAGGCGTTTCACATCGCTGGGCACCCGGACCCAACGGAGTATGAGGACTCCGACTTCTGGCTCGGAGCGCTGCGAAGGACCACCGCGTAATGTTCCGCATCACCAAGGAATTCCACTTCTCAGCCTCGCATCAGCTCACCTCATTGCCACCCGATCACCAATGCGCGCGCCTGCACGGACATAACTACATCGTCGAAGTGGAGCTTTCAGCGGATGGACTGGACGATCACGGCTTCGTGCGCGACTACCACGACTTGGCGCCATTCAAACGCTACATCGACGAGAGCTTCGACCACCGACATCTCAACGACGTGCTGGGACACGAGCAAGTCACGGCGGAATATCTGGCCAGACATTTCTACGAATGGTGCAAGGCACGCCTGAGCGAAACCGCGGCCGTGCGGGTGAGCGAAACGCCGAAAACCTGGGCGGAATACCGGCCATGACGAATACTCATCCCGCAATCCGCGTTAGCGAGATTTTCGGGCCGACGATCCAGGGCGAGGGCGTGCTCATAGGTTTGCCGACGATCTTCGTCAGAACCGGCGGGTGTGACTATCGCTGTTCCTGGTGCGACAGCCTCCATGCTGTGGACAATCAATTCCGCCATGAATGGGAGATGATGTCCGTTGGCGCGGTGTGGAAAAATGTGCTTGCCCTTTCCGGTGGCCGCCCGCTGATGGTGTCGCTATCAGGCGGCAATCCGGCCATCCAGCCGCTCGGCGCGCTCATCGACCGGGGCCATGGTGACGGTTACCGTTTTGCGCTGGAAACCCAAGGGTCGCTTGCCAGGGACTGGTTTGCGCAGCTTGACGTGCTGATCCTCAGCCCAAAGCCGCCGTCAAGCCAAATGACGACAGATTGGGCCGCTGTCGAGGCGTGCCTCCAGGCGGCACAAGGCAAGCCCCAAGTCGTGCTCAAGCTCATTGTTTTCGACGAAAGGGACTACACCTACGCGAAAGACGCCGCTGCGCAATTTCCGCAACTTCCGATCTATCTGCAGCCTGGCAATCACACGCCGCCACACCCCACAAATGATGACGCGCCTGTCGACCTTGACGGAATATTGAAGCGCATGGAGTGGCTGGTTGACAGCGTGACCCGCGACCGATGGTTCGAGGCCCGCGTGCTACCGCAGCTGCACGTTGTGCTCTGGGGTAACAAGAGAGCCGTCTAGCCCAGGCCCTTTCCACTGGAACTGCGCCGGCAGAATTCGGGTGAACGGGTGGTTCAGGTCGAAGGGAGCTGTCGCCTACAACCATGATCCGACAGGCAGGGCTCGAGCGGACGATATCGTCGCTGCGCCAAGACGCGTCTGGTCCGCTCCGAATCTTGTCTCGATAGACGGTCGCCGATCAACAAACGTACCGCGGTCCATGATCGACTGAGAGGCATGACCGTTCCTCTGAGTGCTCAGACTGCCGCCGAGTGCCTGGCCGTTCCAGCTTCGAAATATTTGTCGAACCTGGCCGCGATGCTTCGGACGAAAGGGCGACTTTCAGCCGGCACAACGAATCTGTCGCCATCAAGTTCAAGCAATCGAACCGGATCGTGGAGGGCCATGGAACTTGACTGAAGGAGGAGCCTCTGGCCGGCCTCGCCGAAGCGTTCCACCAGATCGATGGCCGAGAAGGCGAAGTCGCACATCAAACGCTCGATGATCCAGCCGCGAACGCGGTCGTCGTTGGAAAGTGCGATACCCCGAACAGCGGCCAGCCCGCCGTCATCAACCGTGCATCGATATTCGCTGGTCGAAGGCATGTTCTGCGCATAGCCCTGCCGAAACTGGCTGATGGACGATGGGCCTAACCCAATCAAGGTTTCGCAGCAATCGTCGGTGTAACCCTGAAAGTTCCGGTGCAGTGTTCCGGCGCGGGCGGCAAGGGCCAGGGCATCGCCGGGTTTGGCGAAATGGTCGAGGCCGATTGCTTCGTACCCCTGGTCCACGATCGCCCGCGCCGCCAGTTGCGATTGAGCAAATCTCTCCGCGGGACCGGGCAGCCATGCCTCGTCTATCATCGTCTGATGTTTCTTGAACCACGGCACATGGGCGTAGCCAAAAAGCGCTATCCTGTCCGGCTCCAGGGTCAGTGCCTGCGCGACCGTTGAGGAAACGCTCGCCCTGGTCTGGTGCGGCAGGCCGTACAGCAGGTCTAGATTGACGGATTCGACGCCGCGCGAACGAACACCGTCGACTACCGCTTTGGTCTGCAAAAAGCTCTGCTCGCGGTTGATTGCCTTCTGAACCTTCGGATCGAAGTCCTGGACGCCGAGGCTCGCACGAGTCATGCCGATTTCGGCAAGCGCATCGAGGCGGGCTCCATCCATATCGTTGGGTTCGATTTCAACGCTGATCTTGGCGCCGGGAAGAAAGCCGAAGCTGTTGCGCAGGGCGGTTCCCAGCGCCACCATATCTTCGGGTTTGAGGATGGTCGGCGAACCGCCACCGAAATGGACGGCACGGACGCGACCCTTGCCTGCGACAAGACTGGCGACGGTGGCGATCTCGGCATGCAGTGAGCGCAGATATGTGGTCACCGGTTCGTAATGGCGTGTCTGCTTGGTATGGCAGGCACAGAACCAGCAAAGCTTGTCGCAGTAAGGGATGTGCAGATAGAGCGAGATCTCGTCACCACCGCCGAGCGCTTGCAGCCAGCCACGACAAACGGCAGCATCAACGCCTGGATGGAAATGCGGCGCGGTCGGGTAGCTCGTGTAGCGCGGGACGTTCTCGCCAAATCTGGCAACTAGCTTTTGTCGCATGTCGTGGTCCACCGTGTTTGCGTCGCCCGAACTGTGGATGCTTGGATGAGCCTAAGCCCTGATTTCGATCAACCTTCAGCACGGACAAACTGCCGCAAGGATTTTTCTACCGTGGATGCTATCCTGCCCGCACGGACCGGTAGAGCGATCGAATGACATTACGGCAGGATATTCACAGTTCCGGCATCCCCGTTCTTTGCCTGTCTTGCGAGGCACGGCGCCGCGGTGTCTGTGGCGCGCTAGAGCCAGACCATTTGGCTCAGCTCGCCAAGACGTCGTCGCGGCACAATATCGAGCCGGGGGTCGAACTGATCGGCGACGCCGAGGCGGTCGATTGTTATTCGAACGTGCTTTCAGGCGTGGTGAAGCTCACGAAGAGCCTGTCAGATGGACGCCAACAGATTGTCGGCCTGCAGTTCGCCCCGGATTTTCTGGGTCGGCCCTTCAAGATGAAAAGTGCGATCAATGCGGAAGCGGCAACAGCTGTCTCGCTATGCTCGTTTCCCAGAGCGGCCATCGAACGGATGATGAAGCAGTCACCCGAATTTGTGCATCGCCTGCTCAAGCAGGCGCTGAACGAACTTGACGAGGCACGCGAATGGATGGTGACTCTGGGGCGCAAGACCGCACCAGAGAAGGTGGCGAGCTTTCTCCTCATGATTGCCCGGAACATCGGCTCCAATGTTGACCCGACGGCTAGCTCGACGTGCTTCGAGCTGCCGATGACGCGTGCCGACATTTCTGATTTCCTTGGAATCACAAACGAGACCGTGAGCCGTCAGCTGACCAGCCTGAGGTTGGACGGCGTGATTCGGATCGAGAACAACCGCCGCGTCACCGTGGACAGCATGAGCCGGCTGGAACGGCGCTGCGGCGGCCGAGGCGCTACAGTCGTTTGAATGACGCAGAAGCTGCATGGCCCCCGTCACTTACTTCATTCGGGGCAGGGCATGCTCGCGTTGGGCTCAGAAGAAGTCGCGTAGCGACGCCCGTTCTCCATCCGATCGTATGCGCCAGTTGCCTTTCGGCTCGTGGGCGAAGCATCCACACTTGGCCGAAGTCAATACGCCTCATCCGCAGGGGAAAATCGCCGTCTCCCCAAAGCCATGAATGTCACGACGGCAGCGTAACGCTGGCGCTGGCTGTTCCAAGGCATTGAACGCGGGGTTCGGTAAGGCGTCGACCTGCTTTCCAGCGTCGCAGAAGGTGCGCTCCCCCACACGCCCGCGGTCGCCTCCGCACCCGGGGCCCGACCGGGGACGCCAGGCCCCATCCATAAACGGGCGGCCGGTGGTGCGCTTCCACATTCGATCGTCGCAGTCTGATCGCACCGAACTCGATGCTGCTCGAGCAAAATGGTGCGGCTCTGACATGGATCAGGGCGAGCAGGCGACGGCTGCGCAATAAGGCACCGCGGTTTGGCATCCGCCGGAATTGGAAATCGGGGCTTGCGATGAAATTCGGCAAAGAAATCGTGCTTCTAAGCCTGTTCGCATTCGCGGCTTTGGTGGCGGCTGGCGCTGGGGTGGATGAACCCTTTCGCCAGCATATGTGGGTCTTGTTCTTCGCCTTGGCTGGCTTCACTGCGATCCTACTGCGTAACACTGAGTTCAAGCCTGCCGCTCCGATCGACCCGTCCGCCTACATGGATGGTCCAATCCGCTATGGCGCCATCGCCACCATGTTCTGGGGTGTCATCGGCATGCTTGTCGGCGTGGTCATCGCGCTGCAGCTTGCCTATCCCGATCTCAACATACAGCCCTGGTTCAACTTCGGCCGCTTGCGGCCTCTGCACACCTCGGGCGTCGTCTTTGCCTTCGGCGGCAACGCGTTGCTTTGCACGTCTCTCTATGTCGTCCAACGCACATGCCGCGCTCGGCTGTTCGGTGGCGATCTCGCCTGGTTTGTGTTCTGGGGCTACCAGCTCTTCATTGTCATGGCCGCGACCGGTTATCTGCTCGGCATCACCGAGAGCCGCGAATATGCGGAACCCGAATGGTATGTCGACATCTGGCTGACCATCGTCTGGGTCGCCTACCTGATCCTTTTCCTGGGCACGATCTTGAAGCGCAAGGAACCGCACATCTACGTCGCCAACTGGTTCTATCTCTCCTTCATCGTCACCATCGCGATGCTGCATGTGATCAACAACCTCTCGATGCCGGCCTCCTTCCTCGGATCCAAGAGCTATTCCGCATTTTCCGGCGTCCAGGACGCCCTGACGCAGTGGTGGTACGGCCACAATGCCGTCGGGTTCTTCCTGACCGCCGGCTTCCTGGGCATGATGTATTATTTCGTGCCCAAGCAGGCCAACCGGCCGGTCTATTCCTACCGCCTGTCGATCGTCCATTTCTGGGCAATCATCTTCCTCTACATCTGGGCCGGGCCCCATCACCTGCACTACACCGCTTTGCCTGACTGGGCGCAGACACTCGGCATGGTGTTCTCGATCATGCTGTGGATGCCGTCATGGGGCGGCATGATCAATGGCCTGATGACGCTGTCGGGCGCCTGGGACAAGCTGCGCACTGACCCGATCATCCGCATGATGGTGATGGCCATCGCCTTCTACGGCATGTCCACCTTCGAGGGCCCGGTGATGTCAATCAAGACGGTCAATTCTCTGTCGCACTATACCGACTGGACCATCGGGCACGTCCATTCGGGCGCACTCGGCTGGGTTGGCATGATCTCGTTTGGCGCAATCTACTTCATGGTGCCGAAGCTGTGGAACCGTGAACGGCTCTACTCGCTGCGCCTCGTGACCTGGCACTTCTGGCTGGCGACGCTTGGCATCGTTGTCTACGCCGCGGTGATGTGGGTGTCCGGCATCATGCAGGGCCTGATGTGGCGCGAATACGACGAGCAGGGCTTCCTGGTCTACTCCTTCGCCGAAACCGTGGCCGCCATGCATCCTTATTACATCATGCGCGCCATCGGTGGGGCCATGTACCTCTTCGGCGCCCTGATCATGGCCTGGAACATTGCCATGACCATCCTCGGCTACCGGCGCGAGCAGGATCCGCTGCCGCGCTCCACCCCCGCCCTCCAGCTTGCGCGATGATGAGACAGAAAATGAGGTTGATGAACAGACACGCACTGATCGAGAAGAACGCTACACTTCTTCTCCTCGGGTCGCTGCTGGTCGTGACAATCGGCGGCATCGTCGAGATCGCGCCTCTCTTCTATCTCGATAACACGATCGAGAAGGTGGAAGGCATGCGGCCTTACTCGCCGCTCGAACTGGTCGGGCGCAACATCTACGTCCGCGAGGGCTGCTACCTCTGCCACAGCCAGATGATCAGGCCGTTCCGTGACGAGGTCGAGCGCTACGGCCACTACAGCCTGGCGGCCGAGTCGATGTACGACCACCCGTTCCAGTGGGGATCGAAGCGCACCGGACCGGATCTCGCCCGCGTTGGCGACCGCTATTCCAACCTGTGGCACGTGGATCACCTGACAGATCCACGGTCCGTGGTGCCGGAATCGATCATGCCGAGCTATGCCTTCCTGAAGGACAAGCCGATCGCGGTGAAGGACTTCTCGACGCATCTGGTCGCAAACCGGCGTGTCGGTGCCCCTTACACCGATGACATGATCGCGCATGCTAACGCCGATCTGATGACGCAGGCTGATCCCAACGCCGACACGTCCGGCCTCGAGGCCCGCTACCCCAAGGCCAAGATCGGCGACTTCGACGGCAACCCGCAGCAAGTCACCGAAATGGACGCGCTGGTTTCTTATCTCCAGATGCTGGGCACGCTGGTCGATTTCAAGAACTACGATGAGACCGCCGGCTACCGCTGAGGACAATGGCGATGACGTACAATTTCATGCGGGAGTTTGCCGACAGCTGGGGCCTACTTGCCATGGCTCTTTTCTTCATCGGATCCGTTGCCTTTGCACTTCGTCCCGGCAGCCGCAGGCAAGCCGGCGAAGCAGCTCAAATTCCTCTGAAGGAGGACTGATCATGAGCAGCGATCACATTGACGAGGTTTCCGGCATCTCAACCACCGGTCATGAGTGGGACGGCATCCGGGAGCTCAACAACCCGCTTCCGCGCTGGTGGATCTGGACGTTCTACATCACCATAGTCTGGGCGATCGGCTACACCATCGCCTATCCGGCATGGCCTCTGCTGCACACGGCAACCAAGGGGGTGCTCGGCTACTCCAGCCGCAACGATGTCGGGAACGAGTTGTCCGCGGCTGAAGCGGCCAAGGGCAAATATGTCGCCGCGATAGAAGCGAAAAGTGTTTCGGAGATCGCGGCGGACGACACGCTGCGCGAATTCGCCGTCGCCGCCGGCGGTGCCGCGTTCAAGCTCAATTGCGTGCAGTGCCATGGTTCCGGCGCCCAGGGCTCCAAGGGCTTCCCCAACCTTAACGACGACGACTGGCTGTGGGGCGGCAAGGCGGACCAGATTCAGCAGACGATCACCCATGGCATTCGCTTCGCCTCCGATCCGAATACGCGCCTGTCGGAAATGCCCGCCTTTGCCGACATCATCACCGCCGACCAGATCAAACAGGTCAGCGCCTACGTCGCCAGTCTGTCGGAGGCCGTCGTCAATCAAGCATTGGTCGCGCCGGGCGCAAAGGTCTTTGCCGAAAACTGCGTGGCCTGTCATGGCGACAATGCAAAAGGAAACAAGGAACTCGGCGCTCCAGATCTGACCGACGCCATCTGGCTCTACGGGTCAGGCGAAGCGGCCATCGCCGCCCAGGTAACCGCACCGAAACACGGCGTGATGCCAGCTTGGGGCGCGCGCCTCGGCGAGATCAAGGTCAAGGAACTGACGGTCTACATCCATTCGCTTGGCGGCGGAGAATAGGAAAGAAGCCTATTCTCGTCCTCCCCCCTCCCGCCAAGCGACGAGGCCCGGCGCAAGCCGGGCCTCGGCATCATCCAGTACCGATGAGTCGGCTTCCGGCGAAATCGTCGCTGGTGACTGGAGCTTCTCGTGCTCGATAACACGCAAATAGAACGGATCGAACCCACGACGATCAACTCCGCCAAAGTGCGCCAGCCAATGTATGCCGCGCGCAGGAAGATCTTCCCGAAGCGGGCCTCGGGCAGCTTTCGCCGATTCAAATGGATCGTGATGGCGATCACGCTGGGCATCTACTATCTGACGCCGTGGCTGCGCTGGGATCGGGGTCCGTTTGCCCCCGACCAGGCCGTGCTGCTCGATGTCGCCAACCGGCGCTTCTACTTCTTCTTCGTCGAGATATGGCCGCAGGAATTCTACTATGTCGCCGGTCTTCTGGTCATGGCCGGCGTCGGTCTTTTCCTGATCACATCGACTGTTGGCCGTGCCTGGTGTGGCTACACATGCCCACAGACCGTATGGGTCGATCTGTTCCTGGTCGTCGAGCGCGCGATCGAGGGCGACCGCAACGCACGCATCAAGCTCGATGCCGGTCCTTGGACCACTCGTAAGCTTGTGCTGCGGGCATCGAAACACGTCATCTGGCTGGTCATAGCCGCAGCGACTGGTGGCGCATGGATCTTCTATTTCGCCGATGCGCCGACGCTGCTCGGCGAACTCTTCACCGGCACGGCAGCGCCTGTCGGCTACATCACCGTCGCGGTTCTGACGGCGACGACCTACACGTTTGGCGGGCTGATGCGCGAACAGGTCTGCACCTATATGTGCCCATGGCCGCGCATCCAGGCAGCCATGCTCGACGAGAGCTCGCTCACCGTCACCTACAATGACTGGCGCGGCGAACCGCGCACGCGTCACGCCAAGAAGGTTCTTGCCGCAGGGCATCCCGTCGGCGATTGCGTCGACTGCAATGCCTGTGTCGCCGTCTGTCCGATGGGGATCGACATACGCGACGGTCAGCAACTCGAATGCATCACCTGCGCGCTCTGCATCGATGCCTGTGACGGCGTCATGGACAAGCTCGGCAAAGCGCGAGGACTGATCTCCTACGCGACGCTCTCCGACTACAACGCCAACATGATGCTGGCCACCGCAGGCGGCGCCAGCTCGGTCGATCCATCACTGGTCAGGACGGATGACGGCCTGTTTTCGGACAGGGTGGCGCATTTCCATATCCGCAAGATCTTTCGGCCGCGCACTTACGTTTACATGGCTATGTGGTCGATGATCGGCCTGGGCCTGCTCTTTTCGCTGCTGACCCGCGACCGGCTCGAGATCAATGTCCTGCACGACCGCAACCCGCAATTCGTGACGCTCTCCGACGGCTCGATCCGCAATGGCTATACCGTCAAGCTGCTGAACATGATCCCCGAACCGAGAACGATTATCGTCACCCTCGGGGGTTTGCCAGGCGCAGAGATGAGCATCGTTGGCGTCGACCTCCCCGCCGATCGCTCCTTTGCGGTCCAGGTCGAACCCGACCGGCTGAAGATGCTGAAGGTTTTCGTGCGCCTGCCCGCCGATCAGATTAATCGCCAGGCGCAGACCTTCACATTCCGCGTCGAAGACAAGGTCAGCTTCGAGTCCAACGAATACACCGCCACCTTCAATGCGCCGGAGATCGCCAGATGACCGCCACCACCCGAAGACCCCGCGAATTCACCGGCAGGCACATGTTGGCCACCATCCTTGCCTTTTTCGGCGTGGTCATCGCGGTCAATCTGACGATGGCGACGCTTGCCAACACAAGCTGGACCGGCCTTGTCGTCGAAAATACCTATGTCGCGAGCCAGCAATTCAACAAGAAGGCTGAAGAAGGCCGTGCGCAGGCAGCGCTTGGCTGGACCGGCCAGTTGACCATCGCATGGGGTGAAGTCCGCTATGGCATCATCGACGCCGCGGGCAAACCGGTTTCCCTGCATGGCGTGAAGGTGCTGTTTCGCCATCCGGCTTACGAGAAAGAGGATGAGTCCGTCACGCTCGCCCTGGTCTCTGGCCAGGAGTTTGCAGCACAACACGTGCCAAGGGATGGTGTCTGGATCATCGAAATAGACGCCGATGCCGGCCTGGCAAGACCTTATCGCGATGTACGCAGGATCATGATCTCCCATGGAGCGCTGCAATGAGCTGTTGTGCACCTGGTGCTGAAATGGCGTTGGATCTGGACACGGGCACACCCGTCCTGCCCTCCAGCCAGGAGATCAGGCTGGCCAGCCGATCGCTTGGCGATGATCTTCATCAGACCGACCTTTCGGTACCGACCGTTCATTGCGGCGCCTGCATCCAGACCATCGAAACGGCGTTGGGAAAGCTCGATCACGTCGAGGCCGCTCGCGTCAACCTGTCAACCAAGCGGGTCTCAGTCCGATGGCGCGGCGACGAGGTTCCATCGTTCGTCGCCGTGCTGGGGCGGCTCGGTTACCAGGCGCATTTGTTCGAAGCCGAGATCGAAGCTAAGGACAAGACGCTTTCTGAGCTCATCCGCGCCGTCGCTGTTGCCGGCTTTGCTGCGGGCAACATCATGCTGCTTTCCGTTTCGGTCTGGTCCGGCGCCGAAGGTGCGACCCGCGACCTGTTCCACTGGGTCTCGGCGCTGATCGCCATCCCCGCGCTCGCCTTCGCCGGCGGAATCTTCTTCAAGTCGGCCTGGAATGCGCTCCGCCACGGCCGCATGAACATGGACGTGCCGATCGCCGTCGGCGTGTCGCTGGCCTATGCCATGAGCCTCTACGAGACGATCACCCATGGCGACCACGCCTATTTCGACGCGTCGGTATCGCTGCTGTTTTTCCTCCTGATCGGCCGCACGCTGGATCACGTGATGCGCGAACGCGCCCGCACCGCTGTGAAAGGCCTGTCACAGCTCGCCGCACGCGGCGCCATGGTGCTGCGCGGCGATGGTGCACGCGACTATTTGCCGGTCGGCGAGATCGAACCAGGGATGCAACTGCTCATTGCAGCCGGCAAGAGAATACCCGTCGACGGCAAGATCATTCGTGGGGCGTCTGATCTGGACTGTTCACTGGTCACTGGCGAGAGCACGACCCGAAACGTCGCGCCAGGTGAAACCGTGCAGGCCGGTGTCCTCAACCTTACCGGCTCACTGACGATCGAGGCCAAAGCCGCCGCCAAGGATTCGTTCCTGGCGGAAATGGTTCGGCTGATGGAGGCCGCCGAAGGTGGTCGCGCCCGATATCGCCGTATCGCCGACCGCGTGTCGGCACTCTACGCGCCGGTGGTTCATCTCACCGCCTTGGCAACCTTCCTGGGCTGGATGGCGGTGACTGGCGACTGGCACCGGGCGATGACGATCGCAATCGCTGTTCTCATCATCACATGCCCGTGCGCGCTTGGCCTCGCCGTTCCAATCGTTCAGGTGGTGGCCGCGCGGCGCCTGTTCGAAAACGGCATCATGGTCAAGGACGGCTCGGCCATGGAGCGCCTGGCAGCGATCGATACAGCCGTGTTCGACAAGACCGGCACGCTCACGCTTGGCCAGCCCAGGCTCGTCAACACGTCGTCGATCGATCCCGCCATGCTGGCAATCGCTGCCGACCTGGCCGCGCATTCGCGTCATCCATATTCAAAGGCCATTGCCGGCTTTGCCGTCAGCAGCAGCCAGCACAAATTCGACGCGGTGACCGAGCACCCGGGTTTCGGGATCGAAGCCACCGCCGCCGGTATCACCTGGCGGCTGGGTCGACGCGGATGGGCTGGTTGGAAGGCGCGAACCGGCGGCGAAGGCAAACATGGCTACGGCGGAACAGTGCTGACGAAAAACGGCATGATTGTCGCATCCTTCGTTTTCGAAGATGCGCTACGCCTCGACACCAGGGCAGCGATCGATCAACTGCGCAACGCTGGTATGTGCGTGGAAATGCTGTCGGGCGATACCGCGAAAGCCTGCGCCGAGATTGCGGACGTGCTCGGTGTCGATGACTTCGTTCCCTGCCTGCTCCCGTCCGGCAAGGTTGAACGCATCGAGAGTCTGGCGAGAGACGGGCACAAGGTTCTGATGGTTGGCGACGGGCTCAACGACGCACCGGCGCTGAGCGCCGCGCATGTCTCGATCGCACCCGCCACCGCCGCCGACATTGGCCGCAATGCAGCCGACTTCGTTTTTCTGCGCGAAAGCCTTTTGGCGATCCCGCTGGCGCTGGACGTGTCGCGCAAGGCGGGAAGCCTGATCCGACAGAACATAACAATTGCTATCGTTTACAATACTGTGGCCGTGCCGATCGCCATTCTGGGTCATGTTACGCCTCTGATCGCGGCGGTCGCGATGTCTGCCTCGTCATTGCTTGTGATTGGAAATGCGATGCGTCTGCAAGGCTTCGCTACGGGTGCGTCGTCCGAAACTGCGCGGCAGGACAGGCCCGCGCGGGCCGGCACCTTGGTCCGATCCTCATGACGACGCTCGCCTATCTCATTCCGGTGGCGCTGTTCCTTGGCGCACTCGGCCTGTCCGGCTTCCTGTGGGCGTTGAGAAGCGGCCAGTACGATGATCTCGATGGCGCGGCGGAGCGCATTCTTATCGACCGCGACGACGGCGCGGAGAATCCTCCTCGTTCCAAGTGACTCAGATCAACGCGCCGCGGGTCGGGATGTCCTATCGTCGTCACGAAAGATCAGGAGGGTGAGGATGCAAGCCGAATCCATAATGACAAAGCCAGTCATCACGACGCATGCGAACGCGACGATAGCCGAAGCGGTCGAGCTCATGCTTTCAAACAAGGTCAGCTGCCTGCCGGTAGCGAACAGCGACGGCACCCTGATTGGCATTGTAAGCAAAAGCGACTTCTTGCGCCGAGAGGAACTCGGGACCCAGCGTGTGCGTCCGCGCTGGCTGGAGCTTGATCTTGGCCCGGGCACAACCGCCAATGACTATGCGCGCTCGAATGGACGGATCATCCATCAGGTGATGACCACACCCGTCATCTCGGCGCCTCCTGGCGCCTCGATTGCAGATATTGTCGATCTGATGATGCAACATCGCATCAACAATGTTCCGATTGTCGATCGGGACAGGGTCATCGGCATCATCACGCGAACTGATTTGCTGCTTGTCCTGATCCGCGCCATGCCGAAACAGGGCACCACGCCACCCGATGACGACCTGATCCGCAAGGCTATCCTTGCCGAACTGCAGGGACAATCGTGGAGCTGTGGTGGCTTGATCGATGTGAGGGTCAGCGACGGCCTTGTCGAACTGAAGGGGGCGATTGTCGACGAGCGTCAGCGGAAGGCAGCGATGGTTGCGGCTGAGAAGGTTGCCGGCGTCGGGCAAGTCAAGGACGGCCTCCTCCTCAGTAGGGGTCCGTTCGGTGACGGTTTCATAGCTGCGGAAAAAGCGGGGACGCCAAGCAGAGTCCCTTTGGTTCTGCTCCCTTCCCACATCACTTGGACATGAGGCCGTCGGCGAGTTCCTTCGGCGTCTAGCGCCCGTCATGGTTGGCGAGCACGCTGTCGTCAGCGAAGACGCCCGTCCTGACGGAATGCGATGGCCGCTGCCTGTTTTGGTGGGGCTTGACCGGGGCTTCCTGTGGATCTTGAAGAGCGGCCAATACGAAGATCTCGACGGCTCCGCCCAGCGGATCCTTATCGATCGGGAAGAGCCGCGAGGCTGAACCGGTTGGCGGCGTCAACGACTGTGCGGATGCTGGTCGTCATCGACCGAATCTTTAGCTGGCGATCGCCCGCGTTGTGACGATATCGCCGCGCGTGCGAAGAACGGATCAGCCGGCAATACGTTGACGAACTTTTGGCCAGAGGGGCACCGCGATTGGGAAGCCCACCATTCAGAATGACTAGACATGCAACGTTTTCGCGGCAATCGACCACTCGACCCTGAACCCGCCGTTGCCGGGTTTGTCGAGCCTGGTTGATCCAGATCAGCGTTATCTCTTCATCGGCATGGTTTCATTGACCAGGCTTCCAACGGAGAACGCATGTCTATCGACGCTGGGGAGATGTGCAAACCGTGGGTGATTGCGATGCGTCAAGAGCGCTTCGTATCGCAGATAGACGCTATGGCGGCACGCTGATGGCCGGCTCTGTCGACACATTCGACATCATTGTCGTCGGAGCTGGGCCGGTCGGACTTGCCTTCGCAGCATCGCTCGCCCGGAGCCGACTCAAGGTGGCAGTGGTTGAACGGCAGTCGCTCGACAGCCTGGCGAATCCGGCTTTCGACGGTCGCGAGATCGCGCTGACCCACGCATCAGTGAGAATCCTTCGCGAGCTCGGCGCCTGGGATGCCATCCCCGCATCGGACAAATCACCGCTTCATGGCGCGCGCGTGCTCAACGGATCGAGCCCTTTCGCCCTGTGCTTCGATACTCCCAGCGGATCTGGGGAACCACTCGGATTTCTGGTCCCAAATTGTCGGATCCGCGATGCCCTGTTCAAAGTTGTCTGCTTCCAGGATCATGCCCGGCTGCTGTGCGGCAACTCGGTCGTCAATGCAACAACCAGCGACGACGAGGCGGTCATAGCGCTTTCTGATGGCAGGCAATTGGCCGCTCGGCTGCTCGTCGCAGCGGATTCGCGTTTGTCCGCGATGCGCGACCTGCTCGGCATTGGCGCCAACATCCATCCGCTTGGCCACTCCATGCTGATTTGCCGAGTGAGGCACGAGCGCTTCCATCACCAGATCGCGGTCGAATGGTTCGACCACCATCAGACCATAGCGATGTTGCCGCTCATGGAAGGCGTGTCGTCGCTGCTTCTGACTTTGCGCTCAATCGAGGCCGATAGACTGTCTGTTCTCGATGACGAATTGTTCCTCATGGAATTGATGAACCGGTGTCGAGGACGCCTCGGGCAGATGACCCTGGCAAGCACCCGCCATGCCTATCCGCTGGTCACGACCTGGGCGCACAAGTTCTCGGCACCGAGTGCGGCACTGATAGGAGACGCTGCCATCGGCATGCACCCGGTGACCGCGCATGGCTTCAACATCGGCCTCAGCGGCCAGAAGCAACTCGCTCATAAAATACTGACAGCATGTCGCGCCCGCCGCGACATTGCCGATCCCGACATGCTCGGCAGATACGAAAACCGGCTGCGGCTGTCGGCGGCGCCGCTCTATCATGCCACCAACATGCTTGTCGGTCTTTACTCAAGCGAGCACCCGGCGGCACGGCTTGCAAGACATGCTGGGCTCCGCTTTGCCCAACATCTTCCCTTTGTCCGCCATGGCATTTCGGCCATGCTCAGGCGGTGAATCGCACAGAGCGCTACCGCTCTTGAGCGCTGTCTCGGCACGGCTTCTTTGTCTTGCTGGCTCGCGGCGTCGCGGGCAAGGCTGCTTCCTGGTGACGTTGCCGATCATGGCATGATTCGGATCAAGGCACGCGCGCGGGCGAAACCTTGATGATTCGGCAATGCTAAGCCAAAGGTGTGACCCGAAGCATGGTGAGCGCACTGGTTACCCTCGCTGGGTAGTTAACCCGTCCTTCAGTGGGCTTGCATAGGTTTGGTCCTCGCGAACAATGACGGAAGCAAACTGGTCCATTCATGGCACCCCTAAAGAAAGAAGAATCGCTGGAGGCCAAAATCCGTCAGGATCAGCTTGCTGACCTGAGGGCCGGGCTCTTCGTGTCGATGCCGATAAGCGCGATCCTGTCAGGCCTGATTTGCGGGGTGCAGGCCCTTTCTGGCGGCGGCTTTGCCGCTGCAAGCTGGTTCCTGGTCGTCAATGCGCTAAATGCCGCCCGGCTTGCACTCGCGCGTTTTCAGCTAAAGGAAACGGGGAGCCATCAGGATTTGCTTGGCGTTTTGCCGCGCCTTCGCATGTTTGGCGTCCTTGCCCTTCTGGCAGGGTTTGCCTGGTCCTTCCCGGCCGTGCTGACTGTTGGATACACAACACCACAAGCACCGATGCATCTGGTCATACTGGCGGGCATTTCAGCTGGTGCGGTTACATATGGCAGTTCGTATGCCACGGCGGCGACCAGCTTCATCACACCTCCACTCCTCATCACGGTGGCGTGCCTTTTGGCGAAAGGCAATTTTGAACGCTACATTCTGGCTTTCACCGTTCTGCTCTTCATGGGCGGCTTGGTCCGAGCTTCGTTTGTTGGGCAGGCGCGCTTCCGCGAAGCAAGCCGCCTGAGACATGAGGCAGAGCGACTTGCGTCGGAAATGGAGCGCAACTCCAGGGAGGACCATTTGACCGCCCTTCTCAACAGGCGGGGCCTTGAACACGCCATCGGTCGGTTCAAGACCGCGGATGGCCCCTTCGTGGCAATGCTGATTGATCTGGACGGCTTTAAATCGGTCAACGACACCTACGGTCACAGGACCGGTGATGAACTGCTTGTCATGATCGCCCGCCGCATAGAGCAGGAAGCACCGGAAGGCTCAACGCTCGCTCGTATCGGCGGCGATGAATTCGTGCTGGTTTTTCCCTCAACGAGAGCTTCGCTTTCTGCCAGTGATCTCGCCTCCAATATCATAGCCAAAATTGCTCGCCCCTATATCGGGGTCGCGTCCGTGCGCGTCGGGGCATCGATAGGGATATACTTGGCGCAGACGTCGAGCCTGACTGAAATGCTGTTGCGGGCCGATATCGCCCTTTATACGGCCAAGCGCCATGGCAGGAACGAATTTTGCCTGTTCGATGCCGAACTCGACCGGGAACTCCAACGCCGCCAGTCCATCGAACGGGACCTTCATTCGGCGATAAAGACGGGAAGATTGCAACCTTGGTTCCAGCCGATCGTGAAACTCGACACCGAGGCCGTGGTCGGTTTTGAAGCCTTGCTGAGATGGTCCCATCCGACACATGGTGCCATCTCTCCACCCGAAATCATCACAGCCGCACGCGAAACCGGAATGCTTCAGCTGCTGACGCAAACCGTATTCGCCGACTGTTGTGCTTTTATCGACGGCTTGGTGAAAGCTGACCGTCGTAACATTCGTGTGGCGATGAATGTTTCCCCGCGCGAACTGGAAGCCGGCGATATCGACGACATGGTTCTGGATGGTCTGGCGGCAAGAGGCCTGCCTGCAACGATGTTCGAAATCGAGATTACCGAAGAATCGCCGGTGGACCCGGACAGAGTGGATGAAAAGCTCGGACGGCTTTCGCATGCCGGTATTTCCATCGCGCTCGATGACTTCGGCACCGGCTTTTCTACCTTGGCATCTCTCAAGGATCGCCGGATACGCAAGGTGAAAATAGACCAGGGCTTCATTCGCGGCTTGGCTAAGTCCAGAGAGGACCGACTGCTTGTCAAATCGGTCATCGAACTCGGTGACATGCTCGGGATCGAGGTCATGGCCGAGGGCGTCGAAACAGAGGCGGATCGGCAAACCCTGCACAAGCTTGGCTGCCGAACCGCTCAAGGCTTCCTCTTCTCCAAGGCTGTGCCTTTGATGCAAGCACTGGAAATGGCAGTCAAACAGCACGCGAACCAGTTGTGACCGCTCCCGCAGCGCCGGCTGTCGCGGCCGTGCGCTGCCGAATTTGGCTACAGAGACTTGCCTGCTCGAAACACGTGGCAGTGGGCGCTGTGCATCAGCCGGCGAACAGTTCCTTGTAGCCGGTCGTCATCATCCAGTTCGCACGGTCGATATGGCTCCGAAGAGCTTTGCGGGCGCGGACCGGGTCAATGGACGGGTCTATGCCGAGAATGCGCTCGGCCATCTCCTTTTCGCTGGCATTGTCGGCGCAGGCATCCAGGATCCGCAGGTAGATCTTGAAATGCTCCCTGTCGTAGCTCGTGAGGTTCTCCGACCAGGGGACTTCATCGCTCAAAGTTGAGCTTCGCGTCTCATCTGTTCCCATTGGTCCATTCATGCCTGCGGATCTCGCCTGTGAGCGCACGCAGTATATCCCAAAATGGGATAATCCGAAACCGGGATTAGTCGCTGATCCGGTCTTTACCCGACCGGTTCGCCTCCATGCCCAAATCCCTTCGATCGCCCCGCCACCAGCGGTTCCTGGCCCGGCTGGTTTTGCTGCGCAAGACCAAAGGCCTGACCCAGAAGCAGCTGGCTGACAAGCTTGGTCGTCCCCAATCCTTCGTGGCCAAGTACGAGGGCGCAGAGCGGCGTCTCGACGTCATCGAGTTTCTCGACATAACTGCGGCCCTTGACGCTGATCCGTGCGAGATTCTGTCCAGCCTCCGGTCCTAGCGGGCGCCCGCGCGCCTGACGACGCGCATCAGGTGCTCGTGAACCGAGCCCGCTTTTCTTCGGCAAGCTCAGGCGGTCTCGGCCATTCGGCTTCGCCCCTTGGCGTGGGCAGCCCTTCGGGCTGAGACGGTCGCCGCCCTTGCGGGCGGCGCGGTTTGTCGGTTGGCCTTTCCCGGTGGGCGCGGGGTGGGCGGCACTCCCTTCTAGGCCCGCCGCGGCAGCCCGCAACCCTTCGCGTGCCGCGCAGGGTCCTCCTCTTCGTTCCGGTCCTTCGGATGCGGTCCGCCTACCACGGCGGGCCTTTCCGGTCGCGACTCGCCGCCCACCCCGCTTCCGGGGAAAGGCGCGGCGATTGGTGAGCGGAGGATAACACATGCGTGCAAACAGCAAGCGTACCACCAGCACAGAGGCTGGCGCAGGCAAGGGCAGGCGCCCGGGCGCCAGCCTCTATCAGGAGATCACCGACCGCATCATTGCCGAACTGGAGCGCGGTACCGTGCCATGGGTCAAGCCATGGGGCAGCGCAAAAGCAGGCCTTGGCCTGCCGAGGAATGCGTCCACGGGGCGCACCTATTCCGGCATCAATATCCTCATCCTGTGGGGCGCCGTCATCGAGCGCAGCTATCCCAGCCAGAACTGGCTGACCTTCCGGCAGGCGCTTGCCCATGGCGGCAACGTCAGGAAGGGCGAGCGCGGCACGACCATCGTGCATGCCGACCGCTTTGTCCCCAAGGACGAGAAGGAGCGCGCTCGCCACGAGGGCGATGAACCACTGGCGGTGCCTTTTTTGAAGCGCTTCACGGTCTTCAATGTCGCGCAGTGCGATAATCTTCCGGAAGAGCTCCATGCCGCCGCCGAGCCTCTGCCTCAGTGCGAGATCGTGCCGCAGGCCGAGACGCTCATTCGCGCCAGCGGTGCGGATTTCAGGGTCGGCGGCGATCGCGCTTTCTACATGCCGGGCAGCGACCACATTCAGGTACCGCCGCAGCCGGCGTTCCATCAGCAGATCGACTATTACCGAACCTGCTTTCACGAGCTTGGCCACTGGACCGGCCACCCGACGCGGCTTGCTCGCGACCTCTCCGGCTCGTTCGGCTCCAAGGCCTACGCGCGTGAAGAATTGGTCGCCGAAATCGCTGCCGCCTTCGTCTGCGGCAATCTCGGTATCGAGCCGACCGTGCGTCACGCCGATTACATCGGCTCATGGCTGAAGGTGCTGCGCGAGGACAACCGCGCCATCTTCCGTGCCGCCAGCCTCGCCTCGAAGGCCGCCGATTTCGTGCTTGGCCTTCAGGCCGATGCCGAAGGCGAGGCGCAAGAAGGGATTGCGGCATGACGATGCGCGATCCTCAACTGGCCGCGACCGAGCCGACGCCGCAAAGGAGCAGATGCTCATTCCTGGCGTCCAGCCCATCACCACGCGGGCAAACCCTCCTGATGGACGCGCCGATGTGTCCGCGCGCGGCGCAAAGCTGCTCGAAGTCGGCCTCTTAATGGTGAGGCGGATCAGAGGAAGGTCCAGGGAGCCTTTCTCCCGCCGGACGCAAGAAATCAACGCGACCCGTTCTGACAAGGAGTCTTTCCATGATCCTGATCACCAATCCACTGCGCGCACGACTGCTCGCCCATGGCGCCGCCGGCGCCGACATCGACCATTTTCCCGTTGTGAAACTGTTTAATCCGACAGGTGCCGCGACCTGGCTTCTGAGCGAACTCGACGCCGATGGCGACACTCTGTTCGGTCTTTGCGATCTCGGCTTCGGCTTCCCCGAACTTGGCAGCGTCAGTCTGGCCGAGCTTGCATCCGTAAAAGGTCCGCTTGGCTTCGGCATAGAGCGCGACCTGCATTTCCAAGCGTGCTTTCCGCTCTCCGTCTATGCCGAAGCCGCCCGCATTTGCGGCCACGTCACCGAGGCCGAGCGACTGATGCTGCAGGCAGCAGACGCCCTATCAAAGCCCCATTCCGAGCTTCCGCCCGACACGGCGGAACAGCAGCGCCGATAGGCGCAAAAACGTCCCGCCGCGCCGGCCTTCGGCCTCTGCGGCGGGGACAACCTTATCCAAAGCAAAAGGAGAGTAACCATGCAGCTTGCCCACATTCCCTTGGATCAGCTCAACATTTCCGCGCTCAACATGCGCCATGGAAAACGCGCGCCCGACATATCCGACATCCTGCCCTCCGTGCGTGCGCGCGGCGTGCTGGTGCCACTCCTTGTGCGGCCGAACGGCCAGCCGGAAACCTTCGAGATCGTCGCCGGCAGGCGGCGCTATTTCGCCGCGAAATCGCTTGCCGACGAGCGCGGCGAAGGCGATCCCTTGCCCTGCGCCATCATGGAGGACGGTGACGACGCCGATGCGCTGGAAGCTTCGCTGATCGAAAACCTCGCCCGCCTCGATCCTGACGAAGTATCGCAATGGGAGACGTTTTCGCGGCTTGTCAGGCAAGGCCGCACCGTTCCCGACATCGCGGTGACCTTCGGCATCACTGATCTCAAGGTCAAACGCATTCTGGCGCTTGGCGACCTCTTGCCCAAAATCCGCGAAGCCTATCGGCGCGAGGAGATCGATACCGAGACGGTGCGCCATCTCACCATGGCTTCCAAGGCGCAGCAGAAGGACTGGCTGGCACTCTGTGCCGATCCCGATCAATACGCGCCGCGTGGCTATCAATTGAAGCAATGGCTGTTCGGCGGCCAGTCGATTTCCACCAAGGTGGCGCTGTTTGCCATCGAGGAGTATCACGGCCTGATCACCTCGGACCTGTTCGGCGAGGACAGCTATTTCGCCGATGCCGACCTGTTCTGGCAAAAGCAGAACGAAGCGATTGCCACCAAACGCGACACCTATCTCAACGAGGGCTGGAGCGAGGTTGTGCTGCTGGAACCCGGCCAGTATTTCCACGCATGGGACCACGAGAAGACCCCGAAGAAGAAGGGCGGCAAGATAGTCATCACTGTCTCGCATCGCGGCGAGGTCGAGTGTCACGAGGGCTGGCTGTCACGCAAGGAAGCCCGCCGCGCCCGCGAGGGCGGCGAGCAAGAAGAAACAGCCGCCAAGCTGCCGCGCCCCGAAGTCACCGGCCCGATGCACAACTATATCGATCTGCATCGCCATGCCGCCGTGCGCGCGGCCATGCTCGACCATCCCGCCGTGGCGCTGCGCCTCGTGGTGGCGCACGCCATCACCGGTTCGGGCCTGTGGCAGGTGCGGCCCGAGCCGCAGCGCGCAGCCAACGAGACGGTGACTGCCAGCCTTGCCGGCTGCAAGGCTGAAGCCGCATTCGGCAAAAAGCGGCGAGAGGTATTGGCCCTGCTCGGATCACCGGATGAGGATAGCTTGGTCGCCGGCGGCAATGGCGACGCCGTTGCTATCGCCGGCGTGTTCGCGCGCCTCTTGGCGCTCTGCGACGACGATGTCATGCGCGTTCTCACCCTTGTCATGGCCGAGACGCTTGCAGCCGGCAGCGCCGTCATCGAGGCGCTCGGCAACCACCTGAACGTCGACATGGGCATATGGTGGCAACCGGACGATGCCTTCTTCGACCTCTTGCGCGACAAGGAAATCGCCAATTCGATGCTGGCCGACGTCGGCGGCAAGCTGGTCGCGGACGGCAATGTCGCCGAGAAGGTCAAGACGCAAAAGAACATCATCCGCGACTTCCTGGCGGGCGAGAATGGCCGCCCCAGGGTCGAGACCTGGCTGCCGCGCTGGATGAAATTCCCGGCCGAAAGCTACACCAGCCGCGGCGGCTTCCGCACCGCCGATCAGTGGACACAGGTGCAGCCGCTGTTCGTGCGCGAATAGTCGATCAGGGCCCGAGCGGCGGTTCTCTCGATTACCGCCGCTCAGGTCGCGCGCGCCGCTATGGGCCACGCCGGCTGCCGATTGGGCGTCTTGTCGAGCCAGTGCCGCGCGCGAGAAATTCCGACGCCAGTTCGCCCCATTTCGGCAGCCCCGCACCGCGCCGGGTTGCTTGCTGAGGCGCCAAAGGCGCATGGGGCCAATTGTCCGATCCGGTTGCGGACAGAGCCCGCGCAGCCGGCGCCCTGCATTGCCGCCGGCTTCTTGTGTCACCGATCGCGCCACCTGTCTCCATTGTGTCTCAGGGACCATTCCCCTGCGGCTGGCTTGTCGACCTATGGGCGGATCCGGCCCGCCCGAAACCCTCGCCGGCAGCTTTTTTCCCCGCCGCCTGCGGCGGCTTCCTCGCGCCGCTTCGCTTCAAAAAAGCTGCCCGCGCGGGTCCTCCGCTATCGCTGCGGCCGTCCCGGTTCCGGCGGTCCGGACGCGCCCATCACGGTCCGCCATCGCAGGGGAATGGTCCCCTGCGAGCACCAAGAGGAGACTGGAAATGACCGCGATCGGATACGTCACCAAACAGGAAAACGGCGGCTACAAGGGCCAGCTCAAGACGCTCAGCGTCCGCGCCGACATCGATATCGTGCCCAATCAGGCAAAGAGCGCCGACACCCATCCCGACTTCCGGGTGCTGACGCAAGGGATCGAAGTGGGTGCGGGCTGGATCCGCACCGGCGAGACCTCCGGCAAGGACTATGTGAGCCTGTCGATTGCCGCCCCCGAGTTTGGCCCCCGCAAGCTCTACGCCAATCTCGGCCGCGCCGCCGGCCAGGATGACGACGACACTTACGCCATCATCTGGAACCCGGTCGACTGACCGGCCGATCCGGAAAGCCCCGCGCCGCCACCGGCGCGGGGCCTCTCTCAGGACCCGTGAGGCCGCCGAAGGGGGCGGCGAAAACTCGCCCCCCACTCTTCGCCCGTCCCCAAAACGATCTCGCTCGCCGATCCTCGCCTTCGCTTGTCCGTAGCGAAACGAGGATCATCATGGACGACGAAAACGAACGCGCAGCCCGCGCCAAGAAGGGCAGTCCGTTTCTCAATACCGCGCAGGCGGCCTTCTATATAGGGCTGTCCCAGCGCACGCTGGAGAAGATGCGCCTCAAAGGCGGCGGCCCGCAATTCCGCAAGCACGGCCGCTATGTCCGCTATCACATCGACGAACTCGACGATTGGTCGAAGGGGCACGCGCAGGAGACCGGGCCCGAGGACGGCGGGCACGATTCCGGCTCGGCCGGCGAGGGAGGCCGCTCATGAGCCGGCGTCCCACCATCCATCTGATCGGCAGCCATCTGCGGCGCATTCGGGCGCGCAAGACGATCGCCGTGGCCACGATGGGCCTTGCCCTGATCGGCTTCGCCGCCTTCGGCAAACCATCGCCCTGGCTGGTCTGGAACGCCTCGGCGAGTGCGCCGGTCGGCCTCTATCGCGTCGCGTCCGGATCGCCGGCTCTTGGTGATCTCGTACTCGTCCGCCCGCCAAAACCGGTCGTCGATCTGGCCGCCGAACGCTTCTATCTGCCCAGCAACGTGCCGCTGGTCAAGCACCTTGCCGCGCTGCCTGGCGAGCATGTCTGCGCCTTCGGCGACGCCATCATCATCCGCGGCGAGATTGTCGCGCGCCGGCTTGCAACCGACACGCAGCACCGCCCGCTGCCTTGGTGGAATGCCTGCCGAAAGCTCGCCGCTGCCGAGGTTTTCCTACTCGGCAGCGACAAAAATCGCTCGTTCGACAGCCGCTATTTCGGGCCGGTGCCGACCGAAAATATCATCGGGAGGCTCGTGCCGCTATGGACCGAGTGACCCTCCTGATGCTGGGCATGGTGTCTCTCGCACCATGCGCCTGTTCCGCGGCGACCAACACGAAGCCGGTCGTCATCTCCCATAGTCCGCAGCTTGCAAGATGGCAGCCCTTCGTAGCCGAAGCAAGCCGGCGTTTCAGCATTCCACAGACCTGGATTTATGCCGTCATGGATGCCGAAAGCCGGGGGCAGACAAGGCTCAATGGACGGCCGGTCACGTCGAGCGCCGGTGCCATTGGCCTGATGCAGGTGATGCCAGGCACCTACGAGGAGTTGCGCGCAGAGCTTGGCCTGGGAGCCGCCCCGCACGACCCTCGCGACAACATTCTGGCAGGCACTGCCTATCTGCGCGCCATGTATGACCGCTTCGGATTTCCAGGCCTGTTTGCAGCCTATAACGCCGGGCCGGAGCGCTACGAACAGCATTTGCAGCGTGGGCGGCCACTGCCCAGCGAGACGGTTTCGTATCTGGAAGAGGTCAAGGCGGCGGGCATTTCGGCCGCCGATATGGACGCGCTCACCGACAAATCCCGTTCCAAAAGCGCGCCGGGAATCCCGTCCGGGCAGTCGCTGTTTTTCCTCCGAAACGGTGTTTCCGTGACCGGCCCGAATGGCCAAATCCTGGTGCCGCTCGGATCGGAGCGAGCAAGGTCAGGCCGGCCGGATCGCAGGTGAGGGCAGCGGCTACCGTGGTTCGGGCGGGGGGCAGGGAGGCAGGTCCGCGGAAGGCAAGATAAAGGCATCGCCTCCTGAGGCGGCGAAGTGTTTGTCTGCACATCGTTTTCCCGGGAGGTTGCCTGCGGGTCCAGGAGGGTCTGGCGCGCAAGCCTCTGATTTTGCTGCTGGTTCATCGGAGGCCGCATGCAGGATGACGAATTCACGCCGAGGCTCGGCAAAATTGGCTCGCGCGGCTCGAAGGCGGGCAAACGCTACGCTGGCCAGGTCCAGGCCGCGGTCAACCGAGCAGGCGGCAGGAGCGGACGCGGCAGCCGCTTCATCGGAAGCCGGGTGGGGCGCGGCGGGGCTGCTGCCGCCGTTCTTAGAGCACGCGACCGCCACGCGGCGTTTCGGCAGCGGCGCGCAGTCGTCAAGGCACGCATCGTCAAGCTGGCCGGCAAGGGAGTCGACGGAGCTCGTGCGCACCTCCGCTACCTCCAGCGCGACGGCGTCACCCGGGAAGGCGAGCGTGGCGAGCTCTACGCTGCCGACAAAGACCACGCGGACGGCAGGGCCTTTCTCGATCGCGCGAACGGTGACCGTCATCAGTTCCGCTTCATCGTCGCCCCTGAAGACGGTATCGAGTATGATGACCTGAAGCTGCTCACCCGGCGCCTCATGGCGCAAATGGAAGAAGACCTCGGCACCAGGCTAGACTGGGTGGCCGTCGACCATTTCAACACCGGCCATCCTCACACCCACATCATCGTGCGCGGCAGGGACGATCACGGCGAAAACCTCGTCATCGCGCGGGACTACATCTCCTCTGGCCTGCGCGAGCGCGCAGCCGAACTGGTTAGCCTCGACCTTGGCCCGCGCACCGACCGCGAGATCGAGCAGCGCTTGCGCCAGGAGATGGAGCAGGAACGCTTCACCAGCATCGACCGGCAGCTGATGCGCATGCGCGACGAGGGGCATGTCTCACCAGCCAGCCGAGACACCTTTCGCCAGACGCTGCACCAGGGCCGCCTGCGCAAGCTCGAGCGGATGGGCCTCGCCGAGGAGATGCCTTCGGGTCGCTGGCGCCTGGAGGATGATCTCGAAGCCACGCTACGCCGCATCGGCGAGCGCGGCGACATTGTCAAGACCATCCATCGCGAGCTGACCGGCAAGGGGCTCGTCCGCAGTGCCGCCGACTATCTTATCCACGATCGATCCGACGGGTCGGCCCAAACCGTGGTCGGACGTGTCGTCGGGCGCGGGCTGGCCGACGAAATCACTGACCGCCATTACCTCGTCGTCGACGGCGTGGACGGCAAAAGCCACTATTTTGATATCGGCAAAGGCGGGGCCACCCAACCGACACCAGAAGGCTGCATAGTGCGGATCAGGCCGAGGGACACCGGGCCAAGAAAAGTCGACCGCACAATTGCCGGCATCGCCACGGTCAACGACGGGCGCTACAGCATCGATATCCATCTCAAGCATGACCCCTCGGCCACCGAACGCTTTGCCGAAACGCACGTGCGGCGACTGGAGGCGATCCGCCGTGCGACCGGTGGCGTCGAGCGCGAGCCGGACGGCACATGGAAAGTCGCGCCCGACCATCTCAACCGCGTCGCGGATTACGAGCGTCAACGAGCGAGGGCCCAGCCTGTTGTCGTCGACAAGCTCTCATCAATGCCGCTGGAGAGCCAAGTAGGCTTTGACGGCGCCACCTGGACCGACCAGGAGCTGGTATCAGCCCACCATGAGTCCTTGCGCGACTCTGGCTTCGGTCGAGAAGTACGTCAGGTCCAGGCCCGCCGACAGCAGTGGCTGATCGCGCAAGGTCTTGCCCAAGATGCGCAGGATCGGGTCATCTATCGCGCCAACATGCTTTCAATGCTGCGCCAACGAGAGCTGAACCGTGTTGCCAGTCAGCTCTCGGACGAACTCGGGCTCTCGTATTCTGAAGCGCAGCATGGCAATCGAATAGACGGTACGCTGCGCCGCTGCGTCGAGCTCGCCGGCGGAAAATACGCTGTCATCGAGAAATCGCGCGAGTTCACGCTGGTGCCCTGGCGGCCGGTGCTTGAGCATCATATCGGCAAGGAGGTGTCTGGCGTGGTGCGCGCCGAGGGGATTTCCTGGACGATCGGACGGCAGAGGAGCGGGCCTGGCGTTTCGTGAACTGGCTACAATTTATTTGTTCACGTTGAAACAGGTACTCAGCCCAGACGGAGTTCCTCCGCCTGCTGCTTGCTCGCAGCATTCATTTGGCGGAGAGTCAGTGTTCTGCATTTTGTAGTTCGCTCTGTCAAAAAGCGCTGGGAATATGCATCATGTTCTGCGTTGACACGGAAGCCGGGCCGACAGGTGCCGCCCTGTGGTTGCGGATCGGCTCCCGATGGCTGCCAGCTAGAAAGGTGGGCTGACTCGTGATAGCGCAAGGGGCTATGGCGGCCGCGGTACGGCGAAGCGAGCTCTGGCATCGAGGATGAAGCCGCACTTCCCGATCTTATTCTACTCGCAGGACCGGCAGACGCGGCGGCCGCCCCTGCGGGTGCTGTTGGCCCTGGCGTGAACTGGCAGTCCGTCCCGCGGGGACTTTGTAACGGAGAAAAGTCGCTGCGATGGCCCGGGTGACGATGCGGTCAGCGACCATGCCAGACGAGATCGGCAGCTTTCTGCCGCGGCACGGCGCCGGAGCCATCAGGCCGCCGCGACATCGGGTCTGGCGCACCTTCGGATGTTGGCTGGCCGCGGTTTACTTCGAGCAGCGCCGGGTGGGTCATGCGGTGCCGCTACTGGGCACCGAGGCAGCTTTGGGCATGAGACCCGTTCAATCGCGCCGGCCACGTCGGTCATCGCGACATCTGGAGTCGAGGCCAGGTCAGACCGGGAAAAAACCTGCTCGTCGCGCGGGAGCCCCGGGTTGCGCCGTCGATCCTTCCGCCCAACTCAGCGCCGCGCGACCAGCAATAGCCCCTTGCCCCGAAACTGACGCCAAGCCGACGGACCCGCTCTGCGCATACCGATGCCGTCCGCGCCGTCGTCGGCGGAAACCAGCGAGCCGTGGACCTCACACAATCTGAGCCGCTGGTGACGATGTGCATCGCCTACTTCCATCCGCACTCCTATCGACGAACTCGCCCGCTGCCCGCGGTGATGCGAACCCGTGGATGAATATTTCGCCGAAGCCGCAGTGGGGGCTCAGCCTCGACGATTTTTTTGCCTTGCCCCGGCGGGCGGCGCAACCGAGCATCGAGACAAAAAACGGGAAAGGGAGGGCACCAGCCCGTTAGAGCCGTGGCCATGATGATGTGGGGACGATCTCCTGGAAGAAATGTGGAGATCGACGCTCTCCTGACGCGCTCATCGAAGATTTTAGGCCGCGCCGACGTGGCTGCTTGAGCGATAACACTCACTCCGGAGGCCCCAGTGCGGCTCCTTGGCCAAGCTGCTCGGCACGCCGTGAGTGTGCTTTCTTGTTTGGGGAAGGGACTTACGTCTACAACAATCTCGTTTCGATCTACGATGGAGAGTCGGCGAGACAAGTGTTGCTGATGTTCATTGGCTCCGTAGCAACTTCTGCAGTCACAATGCAGCTTATGTTCCTATGCTGGAGAGTTGGCCATTCAACTCGCGTAGCTCGCTTTGTTGCGGTGGAGCTTGGTCAGAGCACACTGCTGCTTTACCTGCTTCAGGGCGCCGTGTTTCGCTTCATGGATCTAATAGGGTTCGGAGAGCTTTGGGATCTCCCGAGCAGAATCGGGTTCGCCACTTTGCTTGGTGCCGCGATCGTTGTCTCCGCTTGACAATTCGCAGGATTGCGCGTGACCACGGATGGTTGTCGCGCGGCTACGCTTAATATGTGACGACGCTTGCGCCTTGTAGGCAATTGTTGCGGCCGCCCACGGCCGACATGAACGTGCTTGGCCGCACGTTTTCTAAGTGAGGCGGAAAGAGGCGCGCGACCCCTCTCCCCAGCAACCCGCCTTGCGGATTCCTCCTCTGCCCGCTTCGCAGACGGGGATACCCTCCGCCCCCTTGCTATTCGTTGCCCGCCGCTATGCAAAGGACGGGCGACCTGAATCCGTGCTCAAGCCGATCTGGCGGCAGAGGGGGGCGGGCTGAACATGGGACCCGTGATTGACATAATTGCCGCGCGAATTCTCATGCTCGCCTAACCGGCCGGAACGATTTGCAATCCGGGCAGGCTCGACAAATCAAGGAGTAGCTCGTTCCGTGTCCAAGCCCAGACAAGTCTTGGTTATCTCACGGGCGCGATACAAAAGGCACAGGCTGGACTTGGCTGCCGGGGGCGGGGCTTGTCGACCGCTCGATTGAAAGTGAGATGCGAGGCGGAGAATCACCCATGTGCAGAGCGGCAAGGCGCTCGCCTACCTCCCTGTCATTCACCGTCAGCCGATGGTTTAGACGAAGATAGTCCGTCCATGTCGGCGTGCGGAATGTCTCGGTCCAAAGCGTCGACTTCTGAAGGTCGCGCTGGAGGGTCCAGTCCCGCGCACCGGCGCGGCTCTGAACGCGCCGCCTTTCGCGCATGCAGCTCAGAAATTCATCGATACTCTCCTCGGGTATCGAGTACTCCACCTTGATCACGATCGGACCGCTCCTGGGTTTCAAAGGGAGGGCCAGTTCTGGTGGCCTGAAGTCGACGGCCGCTTGATCCGATTCCTCCCATAGCCGCACTGGCAATAGCTTTCCCACAGCCGCGACCAGCAACAGTGCCGCTGCAGCACCTTCCAAAGCCCACGTCAGCGAATAGTACTGCGCGACAGCACCCCAGATCCAGCTGCCCGCTGCCATGCCGCCGTAGGTCAGGGCGTAATAGATGGACAGGGTCCGACCAACGACCCACCTGGGGCTTGCCAACTGCACACACACGTCGGTTCCGGTCCAGGTGACAACCCAGCCAGCGCCACCGATTGCAAGCGCGATCGCCGCCACAGCCACCGACGATGTGAGGGCCATCAAAAGGCAACACGTTGCGCAAGCAACGGATGCGAGCGTGATCAATCGGTTCTGGGACGTAATGCGTCTCAAGTAGCTGCTGCCAATGCCGGCTATGAAGGCGCCTGTGCCGAAGCCAGCCAATAGCACCCCGTAAACAATTGGCCCTCCCGCCAGCTGGTCGCGAACCAGGAGGGGGAGCAGAGCAAGGATCGAGATGCTTGACAGCCCGAATAGGGTTGCACGCACAATCGCCACTCTGATCTCTGAGGATATTGCCGTGAATCGCATGCCATCATGAATGGCCGTAGTCATCCGCTCGCGCGGAAGAGGCGAAAAGCGAACTTGCCACTTTGAGCGCAGAACAGCGCTCAACGGGACCAAGTCACTCAGCGCAGCGAGGGCGAAAGCCGTAAGGGGGCCTAGCAAAGCTAAGATTACACCGCCCAGCGCCGGTCCTATGCTCCGAACCACGTTGTAGCCCACCGACATCAGCGTCACTGCGGCGGGTATGTCGCGCTTTTCCAGGATATCGCCTACCGACGCGTGCCATGCTGGATCGTTCAAGGCAAAGCCGCATCCGGCCAAGAAACTCAGTCCCAGGATCAGCCATGGACTAACAAAGCCCAGTCCCACAGCGAGTGCCAGCGCCGTGGATGCCAGTGCGATAAGGCAGTGTCCGGCAAGCATCACGCCGCGGCGGCTGAAGCTGTCTGCAATGGCTCCAGCAAGGATCGACAAGAAGAACGCGGGCAGTGTCGATGCAGCCTGTACGAGCGCAACCATTAGATCGGAGGCTGAAATCGTCGCCATGAGCCAGCTTATAGCCACGCTCTGCACCAGCCAGCCAAGGCTGGATATCTGCGTGGCTGTCCAGATAGAACGAAAGACCGGGTTGTGAAGAGGGATCAGTGTGTTTGCCGCAAAGCGCGGAGGATCTTGACGCCGCATCACTTCTCTCCTCCACTGGGTGTCGTTCGTCCGCTCATTTGCTTACAGCGGTGCGCTCTGTGCACAGACTGCGTCACAACGAAGTTCCGAAATCGCGCTCGCAACAAGGACAATGTGACATCCATGGTGCTGATGCGCCTTGAGGTACCAACCTGGCCGTTAGCTGATGGGTCCCGCAGCCCGCTGGGTGCGGTCAGTTCTGCCCTGCGACTCTTGGCTTTGGACGGTGCTAGCGCCCCGATGGCCGGCTTGTCAAACTGCCGTAGTGCCAGCACATCCATCCCATCTGTTGACCGCGATCTCCGACGAGGTCGAGCAGCAGTAGGTCAACGGCAAATCTGGGTATTTCCGCTATCCGGTCGAGCGCGTGGCCATCGTCCGGAAACCCGAAGACGTTCATCACCCAGGCGACCACCACGCCCGAGACAATGCGACACGGCGGTAGCGGTTCACCAGAGGACGTGCGTTCTACTCAGCAGGAACATTGTTCTGCCGATCGTCGGCTGCGCCAGCCGTCACGTAAAGCGGCGCCAGAGTTCTTGCACCCGTCATTGGACTCCCGCTTTGCAGGTTTCGCCTAGGGCCTGCATCAGGTCATCTATAATGTCCTGAGGATGTTCAAGCCCTACAGAAATTCGCAGCAATCCGCCTGGCGCTTTGGACTTCGCACCTTCAACGGATGCGCGATGCTCTATCAGAGAATGCGTCCCGCCAAGGCTTGTCGCCCGGACAACAATCTTCAGGCGGCCGGCCACGGCCATTGCAGCATCGGCTCCGCCCTCGACGATAAAGGATAGCATCGCTCCGTAATGGCTCATTTGCCGCGTAGCAAGATCGTGTCCCGGATCAGTTTGCAAACCAGGAAAGAGCACTTTTTCGACGCGCGGATGAGACGCCAGGGCCTCGGCCACTTTCTGGGCGCCTTCGCAATGGGCGCGCATGCGGACCGGCAATGTCTGCAGGCCCCGCAACGCCAGCCAACAGTCGAAGGGCGCTGCGACGCTGCCCTTGTGTTTCTGGACCATCCGCAATGGGCGACCGAGGGGTGACGCGTTTGGGACAATGACGACACCGGCCATCAAATCCGAGTGGCCGCCAATGTACTTTGTCGCCGAGTGCATCACCGCGTCTGCCCCGATTTCGAGTGGCAGTTGAAGCACTGGGGTGGCCCACGTATTGTCCACCACCGCCAAGGCGTCTGCCTCGTGCGCGATTGCGCAGATGGCCGCAATGTCGACAACGCGGATCATCGGGTTTGACGGCGTCTCGACCCAGACGAGGCCAGTCCGCTTCGATGTCACCGCGGCGCGCAAAGCGTCCAAATCGCGCATGTCGACGGGGGCAAAGTCGAAGCGAGACCCAATGTCGGTCTCTTCGATCAGCGAACGAATGCCGAAATACATGTCATCCGGCAGAACGATCCGACCCGCCGACGGATGGCTCTCGAAAATTGCAGCGATTGCGGCCATGCCCGAAGCGAAGGCGATGCCGTCTCCCCCTCCCTCAAGCGTCGCCATGGCCGCCTCGAACGCATTGCGTGTCGGATTTCCATCCCTTGTGTATTCGAAGCCGGACGGAAATGACCCGTTGGCGCCTCGTTCGAACGTCGTGCTGGTGTGCAGCGGCATGGATACGGCCCCCGTGGACGCGTCGACACCTCGGCCGCAGTGGATCGCCTTCGTCTCAAAACGCATCGGTTATTCCTTCCTAACGGGCAGTTGCAATTTCGTGCCGGTCATTATACTGACCGCAATACGTGAGCCGAGGACCCAAGTCAATATAATGACCAATGTTACGGAAGCGTTTGATGCCGAGCAAGCGCTTGGGCAAGCGATAGCAGCCCGGATCCGAGACTTGAGGCGTGACCAAAGCCTGACCCTGGATCGCCTGGCTAAACTAAGTGGCCTATCGAAGGGAACCGTGGTCGCGCTGGAGCAGGGTAGGGCGAACCCCAGTATCGGCATACTGTGTCGGCTGGCGGCGGCGTTTTCGCTCTCGGTGGCCGATTTGTTGAACGAGCACCTTTCCACGGTGCGCCTTCCGATCGAGCGGACAGAGACCAGGAGGCTTTGGACGAGCGCCAAGGGAAGCTCTGCGCAACTGCATTCGTCGACCTCGGGACGCACGATGTTCGAACTGTGGAGCTGGGTCATGATGCCGGGCGATGTGTTTTCCGCGGACGCTCATAGTCCGGATACGCGCGAGCTGATCTCGGTCAGTCAGGGTGCCCTGAGCGTTGTGGTAGGTACCCACGTGGAAATTTTAAGCGAAGGCGAGAGTGCGCGGCTTGTCACTGACCAACCTCACTCATATGCGGCGGCATCTGATGTGCCCGCCCACTTCACGATGGCGGTGCTTGAGCGTGGTGGACACCGAAATCCGGGGCACTCGTCGACGGCAGCGAAGATTCAGGGGCACGTTCCGTAAGGCCCCGCCGATTACTAACAACCGCACATTCGCGACAGGAGATAAACCGTTGTACGTTCCGCCTCATTTTGCCGTCCCTGATCAGAACGCCCTGTTTGACCTTATCGAGAGACACCCGCTGGGTATCCTCGTCACCCAAAGCAAAGGCACGCTGGACGCGAACCACCTCCCTTTCGAGCTTGACCGCTCGAAGGGAGACAAGGGCGTTCTCAATTGCCATGTCGCTCGCAAGAACCCAGTCTGGGAGGAAGTCGCCAATGGCGATGAGGTTCTCGTAATCTTCCGTGAGGCCGACGCTTACATCTCGCCGAACTGGTATCCGAGCAAGCATGAATTCCACAAGCAGGTGCCGACCTGGAACTATCTCGTCGTCCATGCCCACGGACGCATCACTGTCCGGGATGATGAGCGGTATGTGCGCCGCAACGTGGCGAAGCTCACTCACATGCAAGAAGCCTCGCAGCCGGTCCCATGGAAGATGGGCGACGCGCCGAAGGACTTCATCGACACGATGGTCAGGGCAATCGTCGCCTTGGAGATCGAGATCACCGGCCTGGTTGGAAAATCAAAACTCAGCCAGAACAAAGAGTTGCGCGACATTCAGAACCCTGGCGAAATGCTGCGTGCCCAAGGGGCCATTGCGATGGGAGAAGCGATGCTCGCGGCTGCGGCGGTCAAATCCCAATAGCATGTGTCTTGTCCCGACAAAGCCGCTGGTGCCGGCTTCCCGACGGGTCACCTAGTCCGCCTTGACGCACGGCAATAGCGTTTGACGGCCTGAAGCGACGCTGTGGTCACCCTTGTGATGCTTTTCCACGCGCCTGGTCAGGCGACAGGATTGCTCCGTCGTGAGGACAGGCGGGAGTTTGCAGGTTGCGGTGGGCGGGTTCGTTTCCGGCGCCTGCGCCCCGTCGTATGTCGCGAGTTGAGGAATGCGATCGAGGGCGATGTGCAGGATGCGCTGCGGGAACGTCGTCGGCTGGCACAGACGGACTTCCGATTTCACCTCGACCACCCGCGCAGCGGTTTTGAATGAGCGCAAACGCACGCGTGTCGAATTGGGCGATTTCCCTTGGGCGCCGAGCTCGACCATGCGCGATGATGCGCTCGACGCAGCTCCAGCTGGCGGCGCCTTCAACGAACTCCTTGAACCTGCAGACCTTGCCCGAAAGCACTTGCTCTTACGGGAGATGATTGGCTTTGTCGCCGAAGCGACTGATGGAGATGTTGGTGGGCGCCGCCGCGTAGGCGACGACCCCGTAATCACAGCGGGAGCTCGCAGGCGGGGTCGACAAACACCCTTGATTGGCCGAGCTTGAGGTGCATCTCTATCAGGCTGATTGCTTATTGGGCTGGTCCAGCGTTTGATCGGACCCATGATCCATCCGACCAGCTTGTGAGGGATGCAACCGAACCAGGCGCTGCTCCCACAGTCTTCGCAGGCCCTCCATTAGAGCTGCATGCCTGGCCTGATCCGGCTCAATCATATTGAGGTGATCTCGCAACACGGCTTCGCCCTCGATCCGCATCAGTAGATTAAACAAGTCGTTTGAAATTCGCACACTGTCAATGCTGGAGTGGTTCGGAATAATCTCGCAGACAGTCTCCTGATGATCTCGCGCTGTGTAAGCACGGGTTTGATGGAGGGAGACTGAGGGAGGCAATGAAATCGCAAGCGCAGTCCAATCCTGCAGCGTTGCAGCCCGTTTTTTTACCAGGAAGGGCCCGACCACAAGTCCATCCAGCTCTGTCGTCAAAAATGTGGCAATCGCGTCTGCAACCGTATCCACGATCGGTTCAGCATTGTTGTTAAAGGACGTATTGAGCAGAATTGGAGTGCCTGTCCGCTTCTTGAAGGCATTGATGACCTCCCAGTAAGCTGGGTTGGCATCGCGCGATACTGTTTGCAGCCGAGCCGTACCGTCGACGTGCGTAATGGCACCCAACAAGGCGCGCTTTGAGTCACGCACGCGAACGACGAAATTCATGAATGGAAATTCGTGCTTACCGTCCGGGAGGTCGAAAAATTCGCTCGCATCCTCTTCCAGCACAGATGGTGCGAAAGGCCTATAGCCTTCGCGCTTCTTGACCATGGCATTGATCCGGTCCTTGTTTGCAGCGGGCCGAGGGTCGGCAAGAATGCTGCGGTTGCCCAGCGCACGTGGCCCAAACTCCGAACGACCCTGCACCCAGCCGATCACGGCGCCGTTGGTGATCCAGTGGGCTGCACTGCTCGCTACGTCATAAGAGCGTTCAACCTCGAGATGTCCGGACCATGCATTCAGTTCCTGTTCCACGGCGCGGTCGCTCCCGAGATCAGGACCCCAATAGACCTCCTGCAGTCGCTCACGCGGCGCGGGGCGGCCCATCTCGTTAGAGACTATCAGCGCAGCTCCCAATGCGCAGCCAGCGTCGTGAGACGCGGGTTGCACGAAGATGTCTTCGAAAAGCCCTGAATACAGCAGCTTGCCGTTCATCGTGCAGTTGTGGGCTACCCCTCCCGCCAGACACAACCGCTTCATGCCGGTGGCCTCACGGTGGTGCCGGAGAATGTGGAACACGATCCGCTCAAGCGCTTCCTGCAGTGACGCACTCACATCTCGATGCTGCTGGGTGAAAGGCATTCCCTTTCGCCTGATCTCGATGTTGCGGAGCAACGCCGGACCGATGCGGTCGAGGTGAACACGGTAGCCACCGTTGGCGGAGAGCTCGTACAACTGCTCGAAGAGCTCGCGATAGGGAGCGGGGTCGCCATAGGGCGCGAGTCCCATTACCTTATACTCGTCGAACATGCCGTAGCCGAGACAGCGGATCGTCTCGAGATAAAACAGCCCAAGAGAATTGTCCTCCGGGAAAGCCTCGATTTGCGTAATTTCTGTGCCAGACCCTACCGCCACAAGGCCCGACAGGAAATCACCACAGCCATCAATCGCTAGAATGAGACTTTGTTCGAAGCCCGACATTGCAAAGGCGCTCACGGCGTGCGCCTGATGATGACCTACGAATGAAATACGCGAACTGTCCAACTTAGTGCCGAACTCACGCGCTAACAGGTTCTGCACCAACATTTTAGCATCCAACGGAGTGGAGAGAATGTCCGGTTGGGAAGCGGACATACCTTCAAGCATGGCGTTGGCATAGGGCTCGCTGGCGTAGACCGCGACACGATCAATGTCGCTGAGCTGAACCCCGGCCGTCGAGAGACAGTATTGAATCGAACCACTTGGCAGCTTGTTCGAGTGCTTGATTCGATTGAGGCGTTCCTCTTCTACGGCGGCTATCACCTTTCCGTCTCGGACGAGCACCGCGGCGCCATCGTGCATAAAGGCGTTCGGACGCTCGAATCGGTTTTCATGGACTTGGTCAAGTCCGCCGCTGATTCCTAGGCACAGCATTTCTTTCTCCAAATAGTAACGGGAAGCCAAATTGGCTTACCTCGACTGTTTCCAATTAAATAGGCGTGTTGTCGCCTGCAGCTGCGACCGCCCGTCAGGCATCAGCGGCATCGAAGAAAGCCTCATAAACGATCAATGAGATGCTTCGACTGTGACGCCTACAGTGCCATCACGCCGAGAGCTTGGCTGGATCATCCAATCCTGAGCGGCTGCTGACATGTATCCGGCGATGTCGTTTTCATCGGCAGAACCAACTTGCGATGCCGCCTGTTCTTGGGAAGGGCGGCCGTCGACGAATAACAGTACCGCCCCCGTGAACTGGCCCGATTTCATTCTCCGAAGCGACCATGGTCGCACCGCCCGACATTGTCGGCCAGTTGCAACTCACTTTCTCGGCACGACCTCCACTGCACGTCAGGGCGCATCGAAGATTTTCTCCTTTGGATTATACCTAAGGCAGCTTTCGTCACGCGTTAGAGCAGCGTGTGATTGGTGCGTGAGGCTCTTTTTTGTCCATGCACGATTCCGGAAGAGTGATGAAATCGATTGTTTTGATCAAAGTCATCCACGCTATGAATAACAGCCGCAGCACATGCGTTTTCAAAGCGCTTCAGGCTTCCCGGATGGCTACTCCGATGTGAAGCGCATGGCATTCCAAGCGCTCTGTCAACCAAACGATGAGTATCGGCGTCGACCCTCATTGCCTTCGTCTTCGCGACTCCGTGACAGCGGCTGGCATTGTGTTTGTAGGGCATCGGGCGAAGATCATGTCGATCGGCCATCTCGCCTGCCTATTGACAAACCCTTGAACAATGATCCACGCACCAGCGCGATTGTGATCACGAGCGCCTCTGAGCTCTGGAGGTTCGGTTTTCTGGGGGTTCCTGGGTCTCCGAAGCGATGGAGGTAGCTAGCCTTCCTGGTGCTATACGGTTGTGCTCTTCATGGAGTGGACGCATTTGCGTCTCGAAAGCGGTTCTTCAGTGGAACCGGCGCCAAGGCCCGTCTGTGGTCGTTCAGAACACGGGGTGCCGTCTCCAAACCGGATATTGGAGCGGGCAGCCGCCGGAATTTGACCCATGGAAATGAGCGCCTGTCAGGAGGCGTTCGAAAACGGCGCGATCTTCATCGCGGCTGTTTCATGGTGTCATTCCTGACATGTTCTTTATAATCGGCAGCTTGCGGATAGTCTTGCCCGTCGCCGCCCGTAGCGCATTGGCGACGGCCGGGCCGATCGGCGGCACACCTGGCTCACCAACTCCCGTGGGCGGCTCCTCGGACGGCAAAATGTGCACCTCGACTCGCGGCATCTGCTCGATCCTGAGCGGTGTATAGGTATCGTAGTTCTCTTGGTCTACGACACCGCCCTTCAGGGTCAGCTCCTCCTGGAGGATCGCACCTAGCCCGAATCCGATACCGCCCTCCATCTGAGCGCGAATCTGGTCAGGATTTATCGCGGTGCCGCAATCTACCGCGCAGACGACGCGGTCGACCTTGAAACCATTTTCATCGTTGAGGGTGATCTCCACCACATCGGCGACATAGGTCGAGAGGCTTTCATGCAGGGCCACGCCGCGGAAACGGCCTTCCGGCAGAGGCTTGTCCCAGCTTGCCTTCTCAGCAGCCACTTTAAGCACGGCGGCATGCCGTGGATGGTGACCGAGCATTGACAAGCGGAAGTCGACCGGATCACGGTTCGCAGCGGCGGCGAGCTCATCGATCAGGGTTTCCACCGCGTAAGCGGTGTGGGTGGAGCCTACCGAACGCCACCACAGCACCGGGATGTTCACGTCCGTGGTGGTCAGCTCGACCTTCAGGTTCGGGATCGCATAGGGCAGGTTGGTGGCGCCCTCTACGGAGGTTGGATCGATGCCGTTCTTGATCATCGCCGCAGAGGTCGAACCGCCCAAGACCGATTGACCCACGATGTGGTCATGGAGAGCGACGACATTGCCTTTCTTGTCGAGCCCCGCCTTGACTGCGTGCACATAGGCCGGCCGGTACCGCCCACCCCGCATGTCATTCTCGCGGGTCCACTGCACCTTCACTGGCTTGCCGCGTCCCAGTGCACGCGCTGTGGAAACAGCTTCGATAATGACATCTGCATCCAAGACCGCGCGGCGGCCGAAACTGCCGCCGGTCTTCATCACGTGCAGCCTCACCTTGTCCGGCGTGGTGCCGCCTACCTGAGCGGCAGCCGCCTGATAAAGGTCGGGCATCTGGTGTCCGCCCCAGACATCGATGGTGCCGTCTTCGTTGATTCGGGCGGCCGCGTTGAGTGGCTCGATCGAAGCATGGACAAGATAGGGGAATTCGTAGTGCCCCTCGATGATTTTCTCAGCACTGGCGAACGCTGCGGGAGTGTTACCGTCGTCGCGCGCGGTGGCCGCGCCCAGATCGTCTGCTGCCTTGTTGTATTCGGCCATGATCTCGGCCGTGCCGCGCTCTTCGGCCTTCTCCTCGTTCCAGGTCACCTCCACGACGTCGCGGCCCTTCAGCGCCGTCCAGGTGTCCCTGCCAACCACGGCAAGGCCTCGCGGCGTCTGGACGACATCGACAATGCCGTCGAGTGCCTTGGCCTTGGTTGCGTCGAAGCTCTCGATCTCGGCGCCGAACTTCGGCGGATGGATCATAACGGCCGTCTGGAGTCCCTCCATCATGAGGTCGATCGTGTAGGTCTGCGCGCCGTTGGTCTTGCCGGCGGAATCGTAGCGCTTGAGGCTGTCCGATCCGATCTGGGCCCACTTGTCGCGCGGCTTTAGCGGCACGTCGTCGGGAACCGGCATTCCCGCTGCGGCTTCAGCCAGGTCACCGTAGCGCGCCTGCATCCCTGAGGCGTGCGACACGACCCCGGAAGCGACTTTGATCTCGCCGGCTGGCACGTCCCACCGCTGCGCCGCGGCCGCCACCAGCAAGGCCCGTGCGGCAGCACCCGCCTTGCGGTAGCGTTCCCACGACGAGCCCATCGACGTGGAGCCACCAGTTGCCTGTGCGGCCCCGCCCCAGGCGAGATTGCCGTAGAACGCGGTATTGCCATATCCGCCGACCACGTCCACCTGCGCCCAGTCGCCGTCGAGCTCTTCCATAACCAGGGTGGCGATGCCGAAATAGGAGCCTTGTCCCATCTCGAACTGCGAGGAGTGGATGATGATTCGGTTCTCCTTTGTGATCTCGACATAGGTCTGGAAGGGGTTCGCCGGAACCTTTGCAGGGGTCGTTTGTGCGATGTCGGGCGCGGCCAGCACTGGCCGGTAGCCCACTGCGAGGCCGCCGGTGGTAACGCCCGCGCCGACGAGGAACCAGCGGCGCGTGGGCCGCACGGCAGTATGCTTCGAGAGAAACTGCGACATGCCTCAAGTCTCCAGCCGGTTGGCGGTCTCGTGGATGGCCGCGCGGATGCGATGATAGGTGGCGCACCGGCAGAGGTTGCCGCTCATCGCCGAATCAATATCATCGTCCGTCGGCTTAGGCGTTTCTGTAAGGAGGGCCACGGCCGACATGATCTGGCCAGACTGGCAATAGCCGCATTGAGGTACGTCGAACTCGGCCCACACGGCCTGGACCGTTTCGCCTATCTTGCCCGACACACCCTCAATGGTGGTGATCGAGGCTCCTTCGATGTCGCCGACTGCGGTCTGGCACGAGCGCGTCGGCATGCCGTTAACGTGAACCGTGCAAGCGCCGCACTGGGCAAGCCCGCAACCGAATTTCGTTCCCGTGAGTCCGATGACGTCACGGACCGCCCAGAGCAGCGGCATCTCTGGATCGACGTCGAGTGTTCGCGCCTCGCCATTGAGGGTAAAAGCGACCATTGCTTGCTCTCCTTGTCCTGAGCTGGCTATCTCGTTGAGCCTCCGCCCGCCTGGCAACCGAGCTCTTGTTGCTGAGGCCTAGCGACCACACCGTAGGAACGCGCAGCTCAAGCAACAAGCCGCTAGGTTGGCGAGTTACGAGATCGTGAAGTGGGTCGTGTCGAAAGGCTGGAGGCAACTGAATGTCATTTTTTGGGCGGACAGGCCGCTTTAGGCTGGGTTACACGAGACTGGACATTCGGGTCGTCGCGAACATCGACCGCTGGTCGGCCGCGTCCGGCAGGGCCCTGATTGGCTACACGAAATGAAATGGGACTACTATCGACGGGGGCCTACCTCGACCCGCAACCTCCACGACTGGACCCTCAGGTTTCCGGCTATCGTCCCGGGCGGTGGCCGAGCTCGGCGCCTCGGACGCGATAATAGACGGTGAGGCGTTCGTCGTTGACCAGAAGGCTTGTCGCGCATTCCAAGTCTTCAGAGGGCTCTTGGCCGCGGCGGGAGACGTCAGGACCATGCTTGCCGGCTTCGACCTGCTCAAGATCGACGGCGAGGGTCTTCGCGATCGGCCACTCGTCGATCGGCGCAAAGCGCTAGTTAACCTGCTGAGACGCCGCGAAACGGCATCGTTCTGAGCGACGAGATCAGCGGCGGCAGCGACATTCTCGCGCAAGTCTCCCAGTTCGGCCTCGAGGGCATCGTCTCCAAGCTGCGTGTCAGTCCATATCGATCCGGCCGGCGCCAAGAATGGGTGAGACAAAATGCGTGCTGAGTGATGAGTTCATCGTCATCGGCTGCGAACCCGGCAACAGTTACGGCGGTCGGGAAGCGTGCTCTGGCGAATGTCGAGGACGGAAATCTGGTGTTCGCCGGCGGCATTGGCACCGGCTTCAATGCGCGCACCGGGCCGGAAGTAAAGCGCCGGCTCGATGCCATTCCAATGGATAAACCACCGATTCCTAGTTTGAAGGCGAACGGTGCGGCATGGGCGGAGTGCCCTGCGCAGTCTGTACCTCCGCAGTCGATTGTCGAGTTCGAAGGGGGTGTGATTGGCGTCGAGACCGCTCCAGCCATGGCTATCAGCACGCCGAGTGCGTTGTTTTCGATCAGTTCTCGAAATGAGCGGGTAAATACCTTTCACTTGCCGAACGGGGTTTGCTGTTCACCGGCTGGCATCCGATGGCAAACCTTTCAACGCGGCGGCGATCTGGCGCTTCGCTGCTGGGGGCAGAGGCAGGATGGGACGCGGGGGTTCGGCACTGCAAATGTCGAGCAATTCAGCGAGTGCATAGACGACGCGAAGGCTCGAGAACTCCTTGAAGACGCTCCAGATCGGGACCAGCGCGGCATTGATCCGTCGCGCTTCGGCCGCATCGCCCCGTTGCGCCGCTGTGACGATCGTCATGCAGACCTCGGGCAGGATGCCCGCGAGGACGCTGTACCATGTGTCGGCGCCGGCGATCATGGCCTCGGCGGCGTTCCAGTCGCCGCTGTAGCCAATCGAGAACCCTTCCGGCAGTGTGCGCCTCTGGGCGGTCAGGTGGTTCTTGATCGCATCGCTTTTGTCTGTCGGATTCTTGATGGCGACAATCCCAGCCACCTTTGCCAGGCGGCTGACAAGGGGTGGACTGAAATGGAAATGCGTCGTTCCTGGATTGTCGTAGACGACGATCGGCAGGCCACTTTCGCGCGCCACAGTGGAGAAATGATCGAACACCTCGTCATCAGTAAGCGGGGTGTAGGAGGCGGCGGCAAGCAAACCCGCAGCTGCTCCAAGGGCCTTGGCGTCTTGCGCGAGCCCCACGGCTTCATCGGTGCGCAGCGCGCCCACACCCACCACGACCGGCATTTGCCCCGCCGTTTGGTCCAAGGTCTCGGAGAGCGCCCGCCGCCGTTGCTCGCGCGACAGATAGATGTATGTGCCGGTGCTGCCGAGAAGACCGATGGAATCGACCTGAGCAATGCCAAGCCGAGCAATCAGCCTGCGCAAGGCAACGCTATCGACGCGGCCGTCACGATTGGTCGGGGTGATGGGGAACGCGGAAAGACCGCTCAGGAATGCCATGGCAAGGCTCCAGATCTATGTGTGAGCGCAGAGATGGCCGCACGCCAGGTCATTACAAGACGTCCAAAGCCCGCCGCAGATCGGCGATCAGGTCATCAGCGTCTTCAAGCCCCACCGAGAGACGCATGAGATCCTCGCCGACTCCATCGGCCAAATGGGCATCCTTGCGGATCGGCTGCCGAGCACGGGTGAGGCTTGCTGGATGATAGATGAGGCTGTCGGCATCGCCGAGGCTGACGGCGCGAATGATCAGGTTGAGCCGGTCCATCATCCGGCGCGCTCCTTCGTATCCAGCGTGGAGGCCAAAGGCCAACATGCCCGATCCGTTGGACATCTGTTTTCGCGCCGTCACCTGATCAGGGTGCGAGTCGAGGAACGGATAACTCACAAATGCCACCGCCGGGTGCGCTTCCAGCGCCCGAGCCACCGCAAGGGCTGTGGCGCTGTGCCGTTCCATACGCAGCGTCAGCGTCTTGAGACCGCGCAGGATTAGGAAAGCTGACAGGGGCGAGAGCGCTGCGCCGGTGATGTAGCGCAGGCCCGTTTCATGCAGCGTACGGAGCGTTTGGGCGTCGCCGAGAAGCGCCCCGCCAAGGGCATCGCCATGACCATTGATGTACTTGGTCATCGAATGGAGCACGATGTCCGCCCCGTGCTCAAGCGGTCGCTGGAGCGCGGGCGAGGCGAAGGTGCTGTCGACTGCAACCCTTACACCGCGCGCGTGAGCGCGCTCTGCAATTGCCGCTATGTCGAGGATGCGGCTCAGCGGATTCACCGGCGTCTCGAAGAAAACCAGCCGCGTCCGCTCGGTGATCGCAGCATCGAGATTGTGGGGATTTGACAGATCGACCGCGACGACCTTGATGCCGAAGCGGGGGACCGCCTGTTCGACCATGGCAAGCGTGTTCGCATAAAGCGTCTTGTGGACGATGAGTTCATCGCCCTGGGACAGGAGCGACAGGATCAGAGTGCCGAAGGCCGCCATCCCCGAGGCAACAACCAGCCCCGCCTCGGCTCCTTCCAGATTCGCGAGCCGCTGCTCGAGGATCTCGGTCGTGGGATTGTATTCGCGCGCATAGAGCCTTCCACCAAGGGCGGCGGCGGCATCGTTTGCTGCCACGCTTTCGAACCCATAGGTTGACGTCAGGAACACTGGCGGCTGGACGGCATTGGAAAAGCCGGCCGGATCGTAGCCATGATGGATCGCCCGGGTGGCAAATCCGGGGCTGGTGCGGTTGAGCGACCCCGTGGGAGCATCGGTTTCGGATTGATGGGAGCTGGTCATTCGGCCTCTGCGATCTCTCTTGGGGTTCCGAAAGATTGACGGCAACCTGGCCAATGTGAAATATCCAGTTGGCGATGAAAGAGATGGTCCAGTCTTCAAGTGCCGGGTCTGCAGCGCGCTCGCACGCGATGGGTGCACGCCAGATATACGAAGCCCTTCGCGAGCAAATCCTCGGCGGCGTCTACGAAACCGGCAGTCAGTTGCCATCCTCCCGGGCCCTGGCAAATGACCTCGGCGTTTCGCGAACCACGGTGACGGTCGCCTATGAGCAACTGGCTGCGGAGGGTTTCATCGAAGTCCGTCAAGGCGCACGACCTCGCGTTGCGTCTTCGTTGATGGGCCATGGGACGGGGCGCACTCACGCGCAACGGGTCGGCCCAATCCACCTGTCCGCATATGGCGAGCGGCTGCGCGCGACGTCACCCTGGCCAGATTATCTGCCGACTGGGCTGAAGGTCGAGTTCCGCTATGGCGACCTCGCGCCGTCGGATTTCCCTTCATTGGTCTGGAAACGCGCGATGAACGAGGCGATGGGGCAGCGCCCGCTGCGTCTTGCCTATGACGATCCTCGCGGCTCGCGCCGGCTTCGCCAGGCGCTTCAGGGCTATCTCTGGCGCGCCCGGACCCTGAGCTGCGACCTCGACCAGATCATAGTTGTGAACGGTTCGCAGCAGGGCCTTGATCTGTGCGCGCGCCTGCTTCTCGATCCCGCCGACCGTTTCGTCATCGAGGATCCGTGCTACAGGATGGCGCGTCAGGTCTTTGCCAGTACGGGTGCCTCACCCATCCCGGTCATCGTCGACGAAGACGGGATGAGGACCGAGTTGCTGGCGGGGATCGGAGCACGACTGGCTTATGTGACGCCATCGCATCAGTTTCCGCTGGGCGGCGTCATGCCGATCGCGCGCCGCCATCAGCTTCTGAAATGGGCGCGGCACAACAACGCCTATGTGATCGAGGACGACTACGACAGCGAATATCGCTACGACATCAATCCGGTCCCTCCGCTGCACAGTCTCGAGGACCACGGGGCTGTCATCTACCTCGGCACGATCTCCAAAACGCTCTCGCCGATGCTGCGCATCGGCTACCTCGTCGTCCCGCCCGAATTGCAGGAGGTCTTCGCAACCGCCAAACAATTCGCAGACCGGCATTCGCCGGTCGCTGAACAGGAAGCGCTGGCATCGTTGATCGAGAGCGGCGGCTACGAAAGCCATGTGCGCCGTGTGCGCAGGCTGAACGGCGAGCGTCGGGAAACGTTGTTGGGTGCCTTGCAGCACAGCTTCGGGGATCGCATCACTGTCCAGGGAGCAGATGCGGGACTGCACGTCGCCGTTTGGTTCAATGACCTGCCACGATCGCGGGAAACGGCCTTGGTCGAATCCGCCCGCGACGCTGGCCTGGGGCTACACCTGATCTCGCCGCTCTACGAACGGCCATCGGACGAAGGCCGCACCGATCGCGTCGGACTTGTCATGGGCTATGCCGCCTTGAGCATTCGGCAGATCGGGAAGGGCGTTGAGGTCCTGCGAGAGGTTGTCAAGCAGGTGCAAGACGCGATGCCGGCGCGGAACAACTGAGCCGGGGCGACGCCGAAAGCTGGCGCTGAAAACGGTCCGAGGGCCCCCCGTATTTCTTTCCAAACAGCCAACTGGACCGGGAAAATGCCATGCAACTGGCGCTGTTGATCAGGCCAGTTTTGCAGCAGGTTTCCACGAGACGAATTTCCGAGAGCGATGATGACCTGGCGAGGAAAGCTGCTTCACGTCCATATCGCGCCTGCCGCCTCCTATGAAATGGAGGAGCTGGCGCAGGCGCAGCTTATTGCCGGCCAAGGCGTTGTCGGAGACCGCTACTACCTGGAGACGGGGACCTATTCCGCGCGTCCTGACGTTCGCGAAGTGACGCTGATCGAAGCTGAAGTCTTGGACGCCATCGCGCAGGGCGAACCCAGAATTCCGGGCTTCAAGGCCAAACTCGCACCCGAAGATCACCGGCGCAATCTGACGACACGAGGCGTTCCGCTTAGCCATCTTGTCGGCAAACGCTTCCGGGTCGGGGAAACGATTCTCAGGGCCGCCCGGATGAATGTGCCGTGCAAGTATATCGAGGAGTTGCTCGGGCTTCCGGGTCTCTACGAGGGGCTTCTGAACCGCTCCGGCCTGAACTGCACAATCGAGGTCGGGGGCGTGATCCGCCCCGGTGATCTGATCTTGCCCATCGACGAATGAAACGCCATGGCCTCGCCGCGCATCATCATGAAGCTGACCGTGACCGCCGCCCGCAAGGAGCCGGGCGACGTGCTGGTCATCGACCTGAAACACCCACGCAAACCTGTGCTGCCGGCGTTCGAAGCGGGTTCTCACGTCGACGTCCATCTGCCTGAAGGGAAGGTGCGTCAGTATTCACTTTGCGGCGACCCGACCGAGCTTGGCCGCTACACCATCGCGGTGAAGCGCGAGAATGACGGCCGTGGCGGCTCGGCGTGGATCCACGAAATCATTGCCGTCGGCTCCACACTGCCTGTCTCCGCGCCACGCAACCATTTTGCGCTCAAGCCAGGCGAGGGGCCGAATTTGCTGCTGGCAGGGGGAATCGGGATCACCCCGATTCTGGCCATGGCGCGCGCGCTCACCCGGCAGGCCAAGCCCTTCGAGTTGCACTATTTCACCCGCAGCCGGGCGCTCACGCCACTCTTGGCGGCGATCGGGAGCGATCTTCCTGGCGGCAATGTGCGGATCCATTTCGACGACGAGCCTCAGACCCGGCAGAACATCGCCGCGCTGCTGGCGAACCGTTCGGACGACGCGCAGACATACTACTGCGGACCGCCTGGCTTCATGGCGGTTGTGGGGCGCGCGGCTCAACACTGGCCCGAGGGTACTGTTCATTTCGAAACTTTCCAGCCTCCCGAGTTTGATGGCGCGCCACCGGAACCGTTCGTCATAGAACTGGCTGAGGGCAGGGTGGTTGAGGTTTCGGCTGAGACCACGGCACTGGCCGCCTTGCGTGCGGCCGGTGTGCCGTTGATGGCCTCGTGTGAGAACGGGGTGTGCGGGACCTGCGAATGCGCAATGCTGGGGGGACAGCCGATCCATCGGGATGCCGTCCTGTCCAAGGAGGCACGCGGCCACCGCTTCATCCCCTGTGTGTCGCGCGCGACAGGTGTGTTGAAACTCGATCTTTGACCATTTGGGCGGGGGTCCTGTGAGACCGGCAGCTGATTTGCGGGAAACTGAATGACGAGGAAACTGGAATATCTGAACGAGATCGAGCGCTGCGTCTCCTGGCTCGCAGCCTGGACGATCCACCACGCCAACCACGTCCGCGAGGGCGATGAGATCAAGGTCGGGGGGCATCAGGCCTCGTCCGCGTCGCTGAGTACCATCATGACCGCGCTCTACTGTTCGGTCCTGCGCCCGCAGGATCGGGTGGCGGTCAAACCCCATGCGGCGCCGATCTTCCATGCACTTCAGTATCTGGCGGGCAACCAGACCCACGAAAAGCTCATGAACTTCCGCGGCTACAAGGGCGCGCAGAGCTACCCTTCGCGGACGAAGGATGTCGACGATGTCGACTTCTCGACCGGGTCGGTGGGTCTCGGCGTTGCTCAGACGCTGTTCTCGTCGCTGGTGCAGGACTACGTCTCGGGTCACGGCTGGATGAAGGAGCGTGCCGAGGGCCGAATGGTCAGCCTGATCGGCGACGCCGAGATGGATGAGGGCAACATCTACGAGGCCCTGATCGAAGGCTGGAAGCACGGGCTCAGGAACTGCTGGTGGGTGGTCGACTACAATCGCCAGTCGCTCGACGCCGTGATCCGGGAGGGCCTCTGGCAGCGTTTCGAGCAGATTTTTCGCAACTTCGGCTGGGACGTGATGGTCCTGCGCCACGGCGCTCTGCAAGAGGCTGCCTTTGCCGAGCCGGGGGGCGAGAAGCTGCTCGAGTGGATAGAGCGCTGTCCGAACCAGCTCTATTCGGCGCTGACCTTCCAAGGGGGTGCTGCCTGGCGCAAGCGGCTGCTCGACGAGATCGGAGACCAAGGGCCGGTCACCACTCTGATCGAACGCCGCTCCGACGACGAGTTGCAGGCGTTGATGACGAACCTTGGCGGGCATGACATGCCGAGCCTCCTCGAAGCCTTCGAGGCGGCGTCCAGGCATGACCGTCCCGTCTGCTTCATCTGTTACACCATCAAGGGCTACGGTCTGCCGCTTGCCGGACACAAGGACAACCACGCGGGGCAGATGACGCCCACGCAGATGGAAGACTACCGCCTGCAAATGGGCGTAAAGCGGGGTGAGGAGTGGGACAAATGGGCGGCCGCCACCTTGCCGGAAGCGGAACTTGACGCCTTCTTCGCAAAGGCGCCGTTCTTCAGTGAGGGGCGTAGGAGGCTGTCTGCGCCGTCGGTGCCGGTGCCTGAAACCCTTCCGTCACCGGGGCAGCCCGGCAAGCCGCTCTCGACTCAGATGGGCTTCGGCCAGATCCTGAACGACATCGCACGCGAGCGCAGTCTGCTTGCCGACCGCATTGTCACCACCTCGCCCGATGTGACGGTCTCGACCAATCTCGGTGGCTGGGTCAACCGGCGCGGCCTTTTCGCCCGGGAGACCATGGCGGACACCTTCAAGGCCGAACGCATTCCGTCGACCTTTACCTGGGAATTTGGGCCGAAGGGGCAGCACCTCGAGCTCGGGATCGCCGAGTCGAACCTGATGATCATGCTCGGGGCACTCGGTCTCTCGCACTCGATCAATGGCGTGCGCCTGCTGCCGATCGGGACAGTCTATGATCCCTTCATCTACCGATCGGCCGACCAGCTAAACTACGCCTGCTATCAGGATGCGCGCTTCATGCTGGTCGCAACGCCCTCGGGCGTGACGCTGGCGCCCGAGGGCGGGGCACACCAGTCGATCGGCACCCCATTGATCGGCATGGCGCAGGATGGGCTTTGCGCCTTCGAACCGGCCTTCGTCGACGAACTGTCCGTGATCATGCGCTTTGCCTTCGATTACATGCAACGTAATGGCGAGGGGGATCCGGATGAGACGACGTGGCTGCGTGATCAGACCGGAGGATCGGTCTATCTTCGCCTGTCAACCCGGCCGCTCGAGCAGCCGCTGCGCGACATGAACCCGGCGCTCGCGCGGGACATCGTCAATGGCGCCTATTGGCTGCGTCCGCCTGGGCCCAACGCGAGTGTCGTCATTGCTTATCAAGGCGTCGTCGCGCCGGAGGCGATTGCCGCGACGGGTCTTCTGGCGGAGGACAGGCGCGATGTCGGGCTGCTCGCGATCACCTCCGCGGACCGGCTTAATGCGGGCTGGCAGGCGGCGGAACGTGCCCGGCAGCGTGGCGCGATTGGCGCCCTGAGTCATATCGAGCGGCTGCTCGCGCCGCTATCGCGTGACTGCGGCATCGTCACCGTGATCGACGGCCACCCGGCGACGCTCGCGTGGCTCGGTGGGGCTAACGGGCATCGCGTGAAGGCGCTCGGGGTCGAGCAGTTCGGCCAGACGGGGACTATTGCGGACCTATACCGTCACCACGGCCTGGACACCAACGCCATCGTACATGCGGCGCAGGCGGTCAGTGCGGGACCGGCTGTTCGCTTCCGGAAGGCGCTGCCTTGACCATGAGCTAACGGATGCTCCGTGGCTGGTACGGATCGGCTGTTTCCACGGGCGTTCCGGTTCGCTTCAAAGCGCACAGGGCCGGGACACTGTGGACGTTCTGATCGCGCTTGAGTAGCTTGTGCGACCCCCAGGGTCACCTGGAATACGCAGGGAGGCGGCTTTTATTTAGCCTTGCGTCCAATTACGAACTCGATCCAATCCAGTCCGGAGCAAAAGCTCCGCGTCCTCCCGATTTTCGGCTTCGACGTAGCACCGCATTTCCGGGGCATTTCCGGATGGACGCAAATGCAAGACACGCTTATCCGCGAGAGTGATACGAAGTCCGTCAACATCGCTAACCTTGCTTACCACTCCAATCGACCCGACGAAGGCGGCAATGTTAGTTTCCGCTGTACGAAGGTATGTCATGAGGCGAGTGCTGCTTTCGACGGAAAAATTTTCCAAGCGATCCGCCGCCGCTGCCGGCAATTGAAAGGAACTGCCAATCTCTGACAGTGGCTGCCCACTTGTATTAACAAGGGAAAGTGCCGCGAGGATGGGGAGAAAACTGTCGCGTGTAGGTAGCGCTGGCAGTTTAGTTCCGTTCGGGTCAAAGTCCGTGCCGGTCAACAAACCACCGTTTGCTTCGAAACCAACCACGCGCTCGTGACCCGACGCAACCAAATCGAGCATGGCAGCAATAACAAATGGCGATCCAACCTTGGTACGCACGACTTTAAAAGAACCTGCGGTCTCGATACCAGAGTTTGATGTGACCGGCGTGACGACTGCCTTCGCTTGCAGGAAGTTCGCCGTAATCAGGCCTAACAAATCACCGCGAAGGGGGTCTCCGTGGTCGTCAGCTACCAGTGGGCGGTCACCATCGCCATCTGCCGAGACGACCGCATCAAGCCGATGCTCTTTGGCCCAGAGCTTGAACTGTTGAGCAGTCTCGTCAGAGACCGCTTCAGTGTCGACAGGAATGAAACCTTCCGAACGTCCCAGGGTTACGACCGTCGCACAGTGATATGAGAGAATGTCAACCAAGAGATCGCGCGCGACTGTGCTGTGCTGATATACGCCCACCGTTAAGCCCTTTAGAGCATTAATCTCCATAAGCTTTCGATTGCGCGCCGTGAAAAAGGCCTTGCATTCGGCCTCCCGGTGCTGCCGACGTGCAACAGCACCTTCAAGGACGTATCCGCGCTTCTCCAGCTGCAAGGCGATGCGCGTTATCTCCCGCTCATCACCCTTGTCGATCTCACCGTCGGGTCGATAGAATTTTATTCCATTACGGTCGGCCGGAATGTGCGAGCCTGTGATCATCAAACAACCACTCTTACGCGCCTGAGCATACAGTGCCAGGGCAGGGGTGGGGACTGCGCCGCAATCGACTACGATGAAGCCGAGCGCGGACAGTGCCGCCGCACAGACGGCGGCGATGGCCGGACTCGAGGCGCGAAAGTCGCGCCCTATGAGTATCTCGTCGCCAATTCTGGCCAGGCCGGATTCCAGCAGGAATGTCGCGAATGCCGTTGCATATAGGGCAGAGGCGGCTCCTGCCAATTCTGTCGCCAGGCCCCGTAATCCACTTGTTCCGAATTTCATACCAAATCCGACGTTGCTAACCGGGTTTTGAAGGTAACATGCTCAAACTTTGGCTCGTCCGGAATGCCCATCGACAGATCCCTCGGACGAGAACAAGAAGTACATTCGGTTACCGTAGACGCGTTCGGTTATCGACGGTTACCCTTGTGAGGATTGACGCAGTCGGCGTCGGCGTGGGCAGCGCACCGTGACCTTCACGGCGACGAGGTTGGAGCGGATGGGGTCCGGGTCCGGCGGGGCTCCTCGCGGCTGGCTCACATGAGCGCTATCGCCATCGAGTGATTGTCTCAGTCTACATTAGCTCTGGGTCCCGAAAGCGCGTACAGGCCTGAGACGCAGCAAATCCTCTTATCTACCGCCGTTCGGTGTAGCTCCCGTTTAGAAATGCATGATAGACACTCTCGATGCCTTCCATGAGAGTGATCTTTGCTGCCCATCCCAAAGTGCGCAGCTTGTCGACGCTCATCAGCTTTCGCGGTGTACCGTCAGGTCTAGAGTGATCATGCGCAATCTCCCCAGTAAATCCGACTACACGGCAGATCATTCTAGTCAGCTCTAGGATCGTGATGTCCTGTCCGCAGCCGAGATTGACGTGATCATGGTCAGAGTAGTTCTTCAGAAGGAAGACTAATGCGTCGGCGCAGTCGTCGACGTGCATGAATTCCCGACGTGGTGTGCCCGTGCCCCAGATGGTGATTTGCTTATCACTTATGAGCTTAGCTTCATGCGCTTTCCGGATCAGCGCTGGGATGACGTGGCTTGACTGCAAGTCATAATTGTCGCCTGGCCCGTAGAGATTCGTCGGCATAGCGGAGATGTAGTCGCGGCCGTATTGCTGGCGATAGGCTTGAGCCATTTTGATGCCGGTGATCTTGGCGACGGCGTAGCATTCGTTGGTGCGCTCTAGTGGCCCGGTCAAAAGCGCGCTTTCAGGAATGGGCTGTGGTGCCATCTTCGGATAGATGCAAGACGAGCCGAGGAAGAGGACGCGGTCGACATTGTTTTCGTGGGCTGCCGCGAAGATATTGGCCTCGATCATCAGATTGTCGTAAAGAAAGTCGACCGGATAGGTGGCGTTCGCGAGAATACCACCTACCTTTGCCGCCGCCATAATGATAGCGTCCGGTTTCATCACTGCCACGAAGTTTTCAACCTCGGTCTGTCGCTTGAGGTCTAGCTCTCCCCGAGGGGCGGCCACAACTTTGCAGTCTTCAAACGCGAGTCGGCGTACAACAGCGCTGCCCACCATACCTTTGTGGCCAGCGACCCACACGGTTTTTCCGTTAAGATCATACATTACGCTTCCTTCATGACTACAGATGTCTGCATGACCTTCAGGTCTTCGCGCACCATTTCCGCAGCAAGCTCGCGCACGGATGTCTCATGCACCCAGCCGAGCTTCTCCTTCGCCTTGGTAGCGTCACCCAGGAGAAGATCGACTTCCGTGGGGCGGAAGTAGCGTGGGTCCACTTGGACTAGGCATCTGCCGCTCGCTACATCATAGCCCTTTTCGCCGACACCCTTGCCACACCATTCGATCTCGACGCCGATATCTTCGAAAGCCCACTCGACGAATTGGCGGACAGGAGTCGTTTTGCCCGTAGCCAGCACGTAATCATCCGGTTGATCCTGCTGTATCATCATCCACATACCTCGCACGTACTCACGCGCATGGCCCCAATCGCGTTGAGCATCGAGATTGCCGAGATAAAGCTTGTCCTGCTTGCCCAGGTAGATAGCAGCGGCAGCGCGGCTGATCTTGCGCGTCACAAAAGTTTCGCCACGAAGGGGGCTTTCGTGATTAAAAAGAATGCCGTTGGAAGCGTGCATACCATAGCCCTCGCGATAATTGACGACCATCCAGTAGGCGTAGAGCTTGGCGGCGGCGTAAGGGCTGCGCGGATAAAAGGGCGTCGTTTCGTTCTGCGGTACGGACTGCACGAGGCCGTATAGCTCCGAAGTCGAGGCTTGATAGAAGCGGGTCTTGTCCGTCAGACCGAGGAGGCGAATCGCCTCAAGAAGTCGCAATGTACCGATACCGTCCGCGTTTGCTGTGTATTCAGGTGTTTCGAACGACACCTGCACATGGCTCTGAGCAGCCAAGTTGTAAATTTCGTCTGGCTGAGATTCCTGAACCACGCGGATGAGGTTAGTCGAATCAGTGAGGTCACCGTAATGCAAGATCAGGCGCGGATCGGATTCGTGCGGGTCTTGGTAGAGGTCTTCGATACGACCCGTGTTGAAGGAAGAGGAACGTCGCTTAATCCCATGAACGATGTAGCCTTTTTTGAGAAGAAGACGGGCAAGATAGGCACCATCCTGTCCAGTTATGCCCGTAATAAGAGCAACTTTTCTGCTATCGCCCATTCTATTCCTGCTCTATCTAAAGTTTAAGGTTTCGGCTCCGGCTCGCCACGCCGACACAATGTGCGGCCCGCCCCGTGCCCTATGGAGCACTTCGACAGATGCGGCGCGAAGCTCGTCATTGACAGTCTGCCAGCCGAGCACACCTGCTCTTGCTTGGAGTCACAGCAAAATAGAGTTGCGCCGCTAACTGGGATTCGTACATGCGGTCAGAGTGCCGCTCAGCTCACGCCGCGAGCGACTGTACTCCAAGCACCTTGCAGCTGATTTGCTCATCTATCAGCGAGTGAGGACGCCCTTCTTTCTTGCTTCAGCGTCTTCTAATGGGAATTGTTTGGATCAGTGAAATCGATTGTTTGGATAAAGTGCATCCACAGAATGGATGGTCTGACCGAGCAGCCGGGGCGCATCGCCGGCCCGGAGTCGTAGGTCCCGAGCTTCCGTTCGGGGCGAGGACAAAGTTCGTGGCCGCGAGCCCTCACCACAGCATCCGGCACAGGTCGTGCAGAACTTTGGGAGCAGACTGCAGATTCTGTCGATCAGCTGGTTCCAGGCGCGTCGAGCTATCGACCTCATCTCGCCCGGGACGGTTGCTGTATGCAGCCTTGCACCCTTGGCGTGTGGCGTCGACGGAACGATTTGCTCCGGCAGGCAGTCTCGCAGCGTTCCCCGGCTGTTTCGGCTCTATTGGCCGGGCCCGCGTCAGCCGAGCCCCTTCATCACGGCATCCAACGCATGGATGGCCGGCATCCACTCAATAGATTTTACACATGCCGCGGAGGCCCAGTAGAGAAGGCTGAACCGGAAGCGAGGGCATCGGCTTCAAGCCGTGCGAGCGTCACGGGATTAGTGGGCAGTGCTGAGTGAGCTCTTCTGCCCTATGGCCCGGCCTCTGCCAAGCGCCCGGCGTCGGGTCTACGTGTCTACTAAGGATTCCAAACCGGATGCAACCTCCTCTCTGAACGAGATTTCCGAAAATGCATGTTAGTGGATTGGAAAAGCGCCGGTTCGTCGTCTCTCGGAGGCGTACGGGGTTCGGTGATTGTCTGTGGTCATTGGCGGCCGCTTGGCGCTACGCGCAGCGGTCGGGACGAACTCTAGTCATCGACTGGCGGGGGGCCTGCTACCTCGACCAACCCTTCACAAATGCGTTTCCGGTGTTCTTCCAGCCGATCAATGACATCGCTGGCGTGCCGGCTATTTCCGACGACCGGATCAACGACGTTTCCTTCCCTGGTCCATTCTTCCCGGAGTGGTGGAACAGGCCGGCGATCGAGTGCCTTTACCGGCCAGATGAGCAGATTTTCCAAGAGCGCGACGAGTTGGGCGAGCTCTTTCAGGCCGAACACGATGTCGAAGCGAACACAGTAGTGTGTGACGCTTGTCTGATGTGGCGGTGCGATGAGGATGCAGAGCGGCAGGTGTTCCAGAGTGTCCAGCCTCGGCCAGAAATTCAAGCCCGCATAGATGCCATTTATCAGGAATGTTTTGAGGGGCACAGCATCATCGGGATTCATGTTCGGCACGGTAACGGTGAAGACATCATGGAGCATGCGCCCTACTGGGCCGATCCGGAGCTCGCCGTTCGGCAAGTGTGCGCTGCAATTGACAAGGCTAAGGCGTTACCGCACCCCAGGCCTGTGCGGCTGTTCTTATGCACGGACAGCGCGCGGATACTGGATCTTCTGTCGGCCAGGTTTCCCGATCTGCTCACTGTCCCGAAGCACTTCGGATCCAATCAAGGTGGCCCCTTACACACTGCAGCACTCGGGATTGACGGCGGAATTTCCGCCCTCGTTGAGATGTATCTTCTCGGGCGCTGCGATACCGTAATTCGGTTTCCCCCGACGAGCGCCTTTACACGATATGCACGCCTTTTCGCACCACGGGTAATTGAATTCGATCTGAAAGAGCCAAGTCGTTTGACTTTGATAGAAGGCAGCCAAGTCTCTGATCTCAGTTAAGACCCGCCACCTGCGCAATTCGGCAGACGCAACCAACAGGCATAGTTGAATGCGCATTTCTCACCGACGCCAGTGGAGGCGTCGTACATTACCGATACCGTCGTCATCTGACGCCGCCTGCAACGCGCCAGAACTTCGCTGTTACGCGGGGGCCGCAGACAAACCAGAGCGACGGCGATCGTGACGCTGACGCTCGAAAGAACGCGGGCGATCACTCCAGAGACGAAATTGAGGTTGGTTATGAAAGTCATTCCCGTGATCATCAGCGGCGGAGCCGGATCGCGGCTATGGCCCGCCTCAAGGCAATCGCACCCCAAACCTTTCCTCAAAGTGGCGGATGGATATTCTCTCATTCAGCAGACTGTGCTGCGCGCCGCTTCGATAGAAGGTGTCGTGGAACTCGTCGCTGTGACATCCGGGGACCACCTCTTCCTGACCAAGGACGAATTTGACGAACTGGATTCCGTGGTCCTGCCACGCACCTTTCTGCTCGAGCCCGAAGCTCGGGATACGGCCGCCGCCGTGGCTGCAGCCGCGATCCATGCGAGGGCAACGCAAGGCCCTGACGCGATCCTGTGCGTCTTCCCGGCCGATCACCTGATTAGCAACCTGCCTGCGTTTCTAGACGTCATGGGCCTGGCCATGGAACATGCGAAGCTCGGGCGGATCGCCACATTGGGCGTCACCCCAACCAGACCGGACACCGCATTCGGCTACATCGAAGCAGATGGTGAGAACGTCGTCCGTTTCGTTGAAAAACCGAATCTGGAGACAGCCAAAGCCTATGTCGCGTCTCAACGCTTCTTCTGGAACGCCGGCATCTTCTGCTTCAGTGCGCAAACCATGCTCGACGAGATGGTTTTGCATTGTCCCGAGGTGCTCCAGGCCGTCGCCGACAGCTATGAGAACGGCCGCGCCAGTCAATGCCAAGGCTTTGCCAAAATCGAACTCGCGCCTGAGCATTTCGGTTCCGCGCCGCGAATCTCGCTCGACCACGCTGTCATGGAGAAGACTAACAGACTTGCCGTGATTCCCTGCGACATGGATTGGAACGACATCGGATCTTGGAACGCAATGGCCGATTTGATCGCCCCCGACGAAAGCGGGAACAGGATACGCGGCGATGTGCACATGGTCGACACGACCGGCACATATGTGAGCTCCGACAAGCGCGTCATCGGCACGGTGGGCGTAAGCGATCTGGTGATCGTGGATTCCCCGGACGCTTTGCTTGTCACATCCCGCGACCGCGTTCAGGACGTTAAGAAGCTCTTCGAGGGCCTCAAGGCTTCGGGACATGAAGCTCATCTGGTCCATAGCACGGTACACCGGCCCTGGGGTACCTATACGGTTCTGGAGGAAGGCGAGCGCTTCAAGATCAAACGCATCGAGGTGAAGCCCGGTCGCCAGTTGAGCCTGCAGATGCACTATCATCGTTCGGAGCACTGGGTCGTGGTCAGCGGCTCCGCCAAAATCGTCAATGGCGAGCAGGAGTTGTTCCTGGGGACAAACGAATCTACTTACATCCCCTGCGGCCATAAGCATCGGCTCGAGAACCCAGGCAGAATTGACCTGGTTATCATTGAAGTGCAGAGCGGCGATTATCTCGCCGAGGATGATATCGTTCGCTTCGACGACGAATATGGTCGAACGTAGATAACAGTACAAAAAACGTTAAACGGCGAGCCGTCGCTCAAGGATCTCTGTCGTGGGTTCTGGGCCTAACATTGACAAAGCAGCGGGCCGAGCGTGTCATAGTATCCGCCCCGCACTCTCATCAGGCACTCGATCCTGGTCGAAAACATCGGTGAGCGCTTGACAGCGCGCCGTCCGCGGTAACGAAGACTTCAGATCTTTTTAGGCGGACCCGTTGCTCAGCTGTTCAACGGCACAGCCGTATTTCAGCCTGTAGGCGGCAACGAAATCCTCATCGCTGCAGATGCAGCGGCCGCTGGAATCTTTGGCTTTCGGATCATGGAGGTAAGAACCAAGGGGGCGCAGTAGATTCACGCGAGTGCTGGTCGTCGGACTCATCGGAAAACCCGCACTATGCTTGACCAGGTCTGCGGCAAGCATGATCCCGGCAAGCGCTGATTGAAAGGCCATCGGAACCACGGTTCGAACGAGACGACTTCCATCGCTAAGCTGGAACCCGCCGCAGATAGCCTGCTGATAAAAGGAACGGAGGGGCTGGCCAACAAACGCGGCGAGCGGCCCAAACGGCACAGCCATCGCCGTAGCCACCCGAGCTACGAAGGAATTGACGGGGGCCCGCACAAGCGGTGGAGCATCAAGGGCGGTGGACCGAAGGGCGTTGGTTGCAAGGGCCACCTTAGAGAGGCCGACCTCCGCCTGACCTGCCAACACGTAGCGCTGCAGGTTTGAGAGTTCGATAGCTTCGTGGCCGGCGATCTATCAGTTGCGGCATTGTCCCGGCAGCCGCCTGAGGTTCGCCTGTGTCGTGTCACCTGCAAATTCGAACAAAGTCAGGACAACGACTTTGACAAATCTTAGAATCGGCGGATGATGCCCACTCAACTTACCAGTGATTCACGTCTAGTTTGGATGCTGTGGCCCTACGAACGGATTGACGGCCGTTTAGGCTTTACCAGCTTCACCATTCAACAATTGATGGGATAGAAGTCATGGCCAAAGACTCTGCGCTTCTGTCTGAGCTGCATAAACTCATCGGGCAACGGATGGAGGCTGGCCAGATCGCGCAGCCAAGCGAGATCGTTGAGGAGATATTCAAAAGTAAACCTCTGACAGGCCCGCATGCCGACTTCTACAGAGCATTTGCCAAGAAAGAACTTGTGGGTGTCGTTACACGTATGTTGAAGCGCGTGGGCATGAGCGACGATCCTGCGTCCCCTCAGATGGTCCTTCCTGGCCATACTCGCTTAGTCAAATCGTATCCTGTGCTTCGGAACGGCGAACGGTCTCTGGTTCCAATAGGCCTCTGCACAACGGAAGAACTTTCTGACCACGTCTCGCTTCTTCGAAAGCAGGCAAAGGGCTGCGAAAACCACGCTGCAGAATTGGTTGAGTACCTTGCCACCAAAACCACCCGGGCGAAAATTGAAGCGCAAATCGAGAGGTCTGAAAGAACCGTAGCCGAACCGGCATGATAGCCGATGTCGCTATTTCCACCATTTCCTCACCTACTTCAGAATACGCCGAAGTAGTGCCTGACCAGATTAGCGGAATTAAACCGTTTGAGATATCGTGGTCCCTGCGTTGGGGGGCACTTCTGATATGGATGTTTACGTCGAAGGAAAGGGGCCAGAGGGTGAAGCTGGGACGCCTTTCCGAATATCGCTTGAGCCGAGCTATAGACATCGCGACGCGCTCAGGCTGCTTTTCATCTTGGTTGCGGGAAGTGAAGATGTCGACAGGCCTACAGAGGAGGTCGTGAGCGTTTTTCGAGCTGAGAAGCGCTTGATGGCAATGGACTTCCTCGTCCGTTATCCTGACTATTTGGGTGACGCCCTGCTGGATCTCTATGAGGAGACCCGCGAACCCGAACTGCTAGAGGCAGTTCAGCGCATCTTCATCAACGACGAGCCTTCCATCAGACTGGTGCGGATGGTCCGCTGGCGGCACGGCGCCTATCAGAACGTCGAGGACGCCCTTGCAATGCTGAGCTACTACGGCTTAGCGAGACCGATGCAACTCGCCGGTGACGACGGCAAAATTCGTCGGTACGAGTACCTTATATTACCAAAGGCGATCTCGTTTCTGGAAAAGTGCGTTCAGGATTACCCGGAGTTGGCGTGGTATCGCGACCGATTAGCGTTGGTAATGCGAGTCGCCAGCGGCAAGAGCGGCTCCGCCCTAAAGGAATGGCAGTATGAGCACCCGCAATATGGAAGCACCATCCAGGGCGACGTGATACCGACTATCCAAGAGCAGGTCGAACAGCGTCTGACCAAATTCGCCGGATTGGAACCATGAGCAAGGAACGGATCATCGAGTCGACCGAGTACGGCTGGATAAGAGCCATAGCCGAGGATAGCACCAGTCCGGAGTCGGATGTTCGAAGCGCGTTGCTCAAGTATGGCATTCGCGCGCAGACTACTCCGCCGCGCGCCAAGAGCCTTCGCTTCGACGGCATCAAGTTGACGGGTGTTCGAGCCGAATCCGAGCGCGACGGACCGTTTCATCTGTCCTGGTCAGACCTAGGGATCGGCATCTGGGCCGTGATGTCCGAGCGCAATCTGCGAGGAAAGTCATCCATCCTGCACCTACTCAACGCAGCTATCCGCGGCGACTTTCCCGGTCGGGTGAAGCCCGACGTTTGGAAGTGGCTGGAAACCATCGAAGTCCGGTATTGTGTCGATGAAGTCCTGCATCGCATGGAGCTGCGCAAGCCTGCCGGCGAGGAGAAGGCGGCGGAGGGCAAGGCCACGCTGAGCCGGAGTGTCAGCGACGGTCAGTGGATCACGCTCTATGAAGGTGACGCTGGAGACGGGCTGAAGTCTCAGACCGAGCACCTGATGATGGAAGAACTAGATTTCCCGGTGATTTATGCCCACAACAAGAATACCGGCGGTCATCCCCATGGCTGGCCTCTGATAGCTTCGACGTTCTTCCTGTCGAGTTCTACTGAGCCGAAGGCACTGTTCGGCGATCTGCCCATAGACGGGCTCCCGCTTCGCCTGCTCCAACTGTTCATAGGGTTGCCGTGGGTCTCTACCTATAGTGCTGCGTTAACCGCGCAGAAGCAGCTCGAGCAGGCACTGGCCGATAGGCCGAACCATTCTGGCGTGAGCGTAGTGCTCGATAGCAGGCTTATCGAGGTTGAGGGCCAACTCGCCAAAGCGAAGGAGGCTCGTGGCACCGATGACCGCAGCGCAAAAAGGCTGGAACTGGCGCGCCTCGATGAGGAGACCGTGACCGATAGGAAGGTGGTCGAGACCGCTCGAATAGCCTTAGAGACGGACACGGCGACCGTCGCGGCCGTCACAGTCAGCTACGACGACGCGCGGCGAAGGCTCAAGCAGCTCGAGGACGAGCGGTCGGCAGGATACTCGTTCCGTCAGCTCAACCCGACTTGCTGCCCTGCCTGCGAGGCAGCGTTCGAGGAGGCCGCGCCTGCGGTTCAGCACGCAGACCACAACACCTGCGCCTTGTGCAAGAACGACTTGCCGGTCCACGAAAACGATCTGGATAGCGATCGCATCCAGTACGCGCAGATCCTGGTTGAGGAACTGGCTTCGTCGCTCCAGATCGCCAAAGCCAAGTTCAAAGCCAGCGAGAAGACAGCAAGGGAGGCGACCGAACGCCTCCGCACCGGAATGAACAGGATGCGAAACCTTCAGGACGCCATCTCAACGTTGCCGACCGACCCCGAACTCATCGTTGTGCAGTTGGAGGCCCGGGCCGAGCAGCTTCGGGAACTGGTCGCCTCACTGCAATCGCCTGCCAACGACGACACCGAGACGCAGAGCGAACTCAAGATCCTTCGTGCCGCTACTGACGCCAGTAAGACGCTGATGACCTCTATGCAGTCGGACGTTCTGACAGAGATCGCTGATTCGGTGATGTCCCTCACGAAGAAGTTCGGTGTTTCCCACATCACCAGCATGCACCTCGACGGCGGTGGGAGGCTGAAGGTCCACCAAGGCGGCGCCGATATCTATTTCAGCAACCTTACGATGGGCGAGAAATTGCGCATTAAGATCGCGACCTCGCTGGCGGCTGTGGAGGTGGCCAAGCGTCGCGGGCATGGCCGGCATCCAGGCTTGCTGATTATCGACTCGCCTGCGTCGGAAGAGGTCGTGAACGAGGACTTCGAGCAGATGCTGGACAGCGTTGCCTCTGCTGCGAAGGACATCGGAGGCGTTCAGATCATTCTCGGCACCATTGCTCGCAGCGCGGTGGAGGCGGTTGTGTCTATTGATCATCGGCTACACGCTAAGGGGGATAAGTACCTCTTCTGAGTGGTCGGCGATGGAAGACAGATTCGAGCTCCTGACGACGGAAGGCACGCCCATCCTAGACCCGGGAACGGCTCAAGAGAACGAATTGCTGGCCGCGATTGAGGCCCTGTCTTCCGAAACCGCGCGCGCAGACGCGTTCTGCTGGATGACCCGCTGGGTGACCGCGGCCGCCGTTCAGCGCGCGCTGCTGCGGATACTCGAGCGAGAGGATGACGCCACCTCTGTTGCGGAAATGGTCGACTGCCTCGACGAACTGCCCACAATACCGCAGGCTCTCGGGCGCAGTGCGTGGGAAATCTTCCGCCGCCGTTTCGAGCCCCGGTCTGAACATAGCTGGATGCGATCGCAGGCGTTGCGCGGCGCGCTTGTCGTAGTGCAGGGCGACCACAGTTTGGTCAGGCGCCTGCAGTCGTATCTTCTGGACGTCACGACAGACGACGACGGGGCCTATCTGCGTCACGTCGCCAAGGTCACGGGCACCATTCTGCGTCGATACCCCGATGACGACTTCCGAGACCTTCTCTCCAACCTGGCGCATGTGGGCGAGGCAGCAGACGAAGCTACCCTTGAGCTCGGACTTGATCGCTTGCAAGACGGGTTGCTGGCCAGAACGCAGGACGCGCTCATGTCAGCCTTGACGGCGGCGCAGGGTTGGTTTCGGCGTTCCCTGGCGGCGAGCGAAGGACGTTCGGATGCTGCGCTGTATGATATCTGTACGTCTGTTCTGATCGATGTGCAGAACAGAGGACTGCACTCCGATCTTGCGTTGGATTTGCCTAAACTTCGTAGGGCAGCCATCGAGTACTCAGCCTTTGCCGTCGATCGCCACTCCGCCCAGTCATGGCTCGGGGCGCCATCGCGCGAGCGTTTTCACTGGCTGTCGATGGCCACGAAGTTAGCCATGGCTGCTCACACGTTCACAAAGGACACCTGGCTGCAAGCGGCCATTGTGATCGAGGACGAGTTGCTATCGATCTTTTTTGCGAGTGAGAGCGTGTTCTCTCGATCCGATGGCCACGGCGCCGATATTCTCGGACGAAAGGCACTCGTCCAATCGCTGCAGAAGCGGCGATACTATCTGCAGACCTTAAATCAATGGCTCGCCGAGAACGTTGATAGCGATCTAGCTCCGAATGTCGGACAACTACGCGACACGGTGCAACATTCACTGGCCGGAGCTATCCATCGCAGCCCTTTTGACGAATCGACTGAAGGCTGGCTGGTCGATGTCCTCAAGAAAGCCGGCCTCGACGCAGCTACAGCCGCCATGACCGCAGCGCAGTTCGACGTGGGGATGGATCGCAATCGGCAAGTGGCAGAGCTGTGGGCCGCCGTTATTGAGAAGCTCTCGGACAATCCCGATTACCAGCGCGACCATCCCCGAGCGCTGCTGGAACACATGTGTACGCTCATTGTGCGTTTTCTCGATTTTCGCGCCAACGTTGGCAGAAGTACCGACCCGTCTGCTGAGTACGTGTTTCGGCGCGGCGCCGATCTGCCGGTCGAACACGACCTTCAACTAGATTTCCTGAAGTTCCTCACGATGTCGGACGCACCGTCGTTCCGAGCCGAAGCCCGTGACTCCGGTGGCGGTCGCGCTGACATCGCTCTCGAATATCGTGGCGTCAAGTCGATCGTGGAGGTGAAGAGGGACGACAACGTGCTCAACAATGCGGAACTTGCGGAGCGGTATGCCGGCCAGGCGACGGGCTATCTGACGACCGGTGTCTGTTTCGGTTTCCTCCTGGTGCTAGATCTCACGGATCGGAAAGGCCATCAACCGCACATTTCCGAACAGATCAGTGTGGAGCAAAAGGTGCCGGATGGATCTAAGGTAAAATACCATATTGTGGTGGCCAGAATTCAAGCCAATCGCAAGACGCCGCATGAACTGCGGTAATGTTAGCTTTCCTTTGACGCATACCGATACCAGTGAAGGCGCACAACTCAGAGATCGGTGTTTGCGAGATCGAATCTATACGCTTCCGGAGCGGCAATTTGGCTTAGTCAAGCAGATGGTCGAGGCCACTCCTTCGATGAGCAACTTTCTCGAGGTAGGCTGACTGTTCGGTCGTGAGGCACGGCTTAACGAGCGCCATTTCCCAGTCCTTCAGGGACAAAAGTTGCGCTTTTTCCCGGCCTCGGCGGATCGTGAGCTTGAAGTCTTGAGGGCTGTGCACGACGCCTTTCTTTCTTAACCTCCAGAGAACGGTCGCCAGTTGTTTGGGGGTGAATGCACCCCGCGTCTGCAAATAGTCTATAAAGGAATGAACATCGAAATTGGGTTCAACGTTCGCCAGCGCCACAAGCGCGCTTACTAATCGCCTGCGGCGCGCGTCCTCGACAAGTTGTCGCCGATCTCGATCGACCTTCTTACGAGTGGCGAGCGTGTCTAAGGTGCGGCCTTCTTCGTCGGTCGCAGCTATACCAAAGCGATGAATGCATTCAGATCCGATCAGCAGCCTTGCGGCCGTATGCAAATTGCGGATTTCGAATTGGTAGCGGATGTCGGGATGATCACAGAGTTCACAGTTAGCGGAGGGCGCTTCGAGGTCATGGTAGTCACCAGTGTAGCGCCACTCGCGAAGAGCTTGCGAAAGGCTGCCCTTGTCCCAACTGAGCGGGAGCAGGTTATTCGCAGCCCTCGTTTCCCAACTCATTGGGCTAGGCCAGAGGTCGGTTTGAATTGGTTATGAAGAGCTGTTGGTCGATAGGCCCGAGATAGACCTTATTCAGTAGGAAACTGAATAGAGCCTTTGCGCCTTTTCGATCGGCTGGTATCTCGATACGGCCTGCATTTACGGCGATTGGAAATCCTATAGCCACTGCCTGCGCCTGAATATTTGCGACCGGGTGATTTCCAAGAACGTTGGTCTTCGTGATTGCAAGAACGTGCTTTCGGATACCTTCATCAGCTCCGGCTACGAACGCCGCAGCATCCCCGATGGCGAGGCTAGCGTGGCCGCAAAATGCAGCTAGCTCAGGATCGGTTGCGTCTCGGAAGACAGGGGACATATCGAGGACGCGCCGTAACATGGAGTAACTCTTGAACCGGACCAGTCCTATCGCGTCGACGGTTGCTACCAATTTATTATCCAGTGAGAATGCCGGTTCGACGAGCCGTCGAAAAACATCGCCCTCATATAAAAACGCGAAACGATTAGATAGCACCTGTTGCGGGCCAAAGTTCTGGATCAAGAGCCGCCGATTTGGGCCATTGCCGAGGACGGCGAATAGGCCCTTGACGGATTGATCTTGAAAATTGGCGACATCGAGTACGGGAAGTGCGACCGCGTTCTGGTCCGCTGCAGCTAGCAGCGCTTGTGCCTCTGGCAGGCTTTGGATGAAGAGCACATCCTCGCTGTCTGGAATCCAATCGCCCGTGAATGCAATTTCGTTGGCGATGCCGGCCATGAATTGAGCTTCTTGGTTTTCGAACACCCCGTTTAGTTGGGCCTGCAGCGGATTGGCCAATTGAATGTGTCTGACTTCGGCTATCTCGGCCGGACGGCATACGGCGTAGAGTTGAGTCATTTATTTTCCCCCCAGATCGAGCAGAATGTATTCTGTGAGCTGGCCTACCTGCAATTCCGTGGCGGCAGTGCGAAGATGTTTCTTCGTTATCAGCACGAAAGTCACCCCTTCAGCAGATTGGACTTTGTAGAAGTGCCACCCAAGCAAGCCAAGCAAGGGGTTGAAATGGTAGTTGTACCCAGTGGCGGTTATCACGCCAAATATTGCGACAGTTGGCACCCAGAATTTCCAATCTAGTGTGTTGAATTGCGACGTGAATAGCGGCATTACATAGAGGAGGAGAAACGCGGTGTTCTCATGGTCCGCAGCCTCGATTGACGCTGCTTTGAATTTAGACGCGGGCAGTGAGCGTTTAGCGGTCCAGAGAATCCCGACGCATAGGACACAAAGGATTAGGCAGCCTGTCAGGATGAATTTTGCCGTCTGGGGCGCACATTCAACCCACGCAACCCAAGCATAGGTCAATCCGACCGGGGCGAGGGCCGTGCTTGTGAAGACTAGTCTGGCAAAAACATTGAACATTTGGCTCTTCTATCACGTTGCAGCATTCGGCGGCGATACGACTACAGAAGTCCACAGCGTTTTTAGGCGAAGAGATCGCTTCGTCCTGATAAGGCCCTCTATCGGGCCCGCCCTGTTCCGATCTTAGGTCCCATGGCAGCTTTTATCGGCATCTGCTCTCGAAGCTGCCATTCAGGTTTACGGCCCCTGAGCGGTAGTGTCGTGCGACGTTCTCTCTCGGCCAATCAAGGCCGAGGAGAACTCACATGGGCCATTCTCAATTCGATGATGCCAGTCGCGAGCGCGCAGCTTGGAATGCCGGAAAGAGGGTCGTCACCAAGCGTCCGTTCAACCAGAAGCAGATCTGGGCAATTCGCTTTTTCCTCGATCGCAAGAGACGCGTTCGGGACCGTGCGCTATTCGATCTAGCAATCGACAGCAAGCTTCGCGGTTGTGACCTGGTCAAGATCAGGATTCGCGATGTGGTCGCCCGACCGGAGATAGGGACTCGCGCTGACACGTGGAATACCGGGTAGCTTCGACAATTGTGGGGTGGGAAGCGGACGGACAGCTCTTGAGCTGGGCATGCGACGTTTCAGCCGTTTAAGCACATCGAGGAGAACCGTAAAATTCAACGAATTGCTGGCATTCCCAATGCACGACCTTGACTGCTCTTATGCGGAGGCCTGAGGACATTCCACATTTGTACCGCAATTCGAGGAAGATTAATTTCATATCTGTGGCGAACCGACCGTGGGCCGCTTATGGTCATCACGAACAAAAGGAATTTCAAATGACCAAGAGCATTGCGATTTTCAATAACAAAGGCGGTGTCGGAAAAACGACCTACATGTATCATGTTGGGCATCTTCTCGCCGCGCGCGGGCTCACCGTCCTGATGGTCGATTGCGACAGTCAATGTAACCTGAGTGCATATTGCTTGAGCGACACTGCTATTCGACAATCGTGGGGCACGGAGGGAAACAGTATCTACCGAGCCATTGAGCGTGTCGCACGAGGCATCGGCGACATTCGCCAGAGACAGCCTAGTCCGGTTCCACACGCTCAGGGCAAGCTGTATCTCGTGCCGGGGGATCTTCGACTCAGCGATTTTGAAGACACATTGGGCGACACCTGGAGTGCTGCACGAGGTGGCAACGAGCCTGCGGTGCGAGCTCAATCTGCAATCCATCGCTACATTCAATGGGCTAGCGAGAAAGTCCGCGCAGACTTGGTGCTGTTGGATCTCGGTCCCAACCTGGGCGCGCTGAACCGAGCTGTTCTAGCCTCGGCGGATTACTTCATCACGCCTCTGGCTCCCGACCTGTTTTCCATTCAAGGAACGGAAAACCTCGGCAACAAGCTGGTCGGATGGCGGAAAGAGTGGGATCAAACTAATACCGCATGGAAGGACCCCACTCTCTCTATCCCCAAGGGGAGACCGAGCTACCTTGGCTACGTCGTTCAACAGCATAACGTACGTTCAAATGCTGTTGGGATGACGGAAGGTTGGCAAATTTACGGGAACGAACTCGAGCCTGCGATTCGCGCAAACATTATCGAAAAGCTTACTCCTCTGAATCAAGTACAGGTTTGGCACGATGATGATTATAAACTGGGTTTGATCCCAAATCTTCACAGCCTTGTTCCATATTCTATGGACGCCAAGAAGCCGATCTTCTACTGTAATTCTAGCGATGGCGTTCGCGGTGCTCATCTTGCGAAGGCTAGGGATTCGGCCGATCATTTTGCAGAGATAGTTGACACCCTCAACTCAGTTTCCGCTTGGCCTTAGAGATTGCTTGATTGACCTCATACTTCTGCATTGAATTGGGGGATGGGTATTGCTTTGGGCCGCTGCAAGAGTCGAAATATACTCCCAACAGCCGATACGATTCTCGGCCGAGATCGGTCTCGAAGTGCTCCTAACTCAGTCCACTATTGGAATCGAACGAACGGCAAGTTTCGGGCGACGACATGATCAAACCGAAGGGCTGACTTGGGGTCGGGTGCCGAACGGCGGCTTTCTGAGTTTCTCGGCCAGAACCGGACAGTCGGCAGATGATGCGGTGGACGGCTCTCCTCCCGCCCTGCGGTATGATCGTTGGGCCAGAAGCTGGAGGAGATCTATGATAGGCAACGTTACGACGATTGGTCTGGATATTGCGAAGTCAGTGTTTCAAATCCACGGGTGGATGCGGCGAGTGAGGTTGTCGCTCGCAGGAAGCTGACGCGTGGGCGCGTGATGGCATTCTTCGAGAGCCTGCCACGTTGCCTGGTCGGTATCGAAGCCTGCAGCTCGTCGCATTATTGGGCTCGCGAGCTAATCGCACGTGGTCACGATGTGAGGTTACTGCCGGCACAATATGTGAAGCCTTATCTGAAGCGGCAGAAGAATGATGCCCCAGATGCAGAGGCGATCTGCGAGGCGGTCACTCGGCCGACCATGCGCTTCGTGCCTGCGAAATCACCCGAGCAGCAAAGTGTGATGATGGCTGCACCGGGTCCGGTTGATGCTCAACCGCCAGCGCACGCAGATATCGAACGCGTTGCGGGCACACCTATCCGAGTTCGGGATCGTAGCGCCGATCGGGCGGAATGGGATTGAGCAACTGCTCGTGGTCGTCAACGACGAGAACGAGACCAGGATACCAGCTGACGCGCGGCTATGCCTCGCTTGAGGCGCAGCTCAGGGTCGTGAAGAAACAGATCCTCGAAAACGATCGTAGGGTTCGGGCGAATGCGCGTGAGACCGAGCTTGGTCGCAGGTTGATGGAAATCCCAGGCGTCGGCCCGCTGCTGGCAAGTGCATTCGTGGCTACGGTCGCCGATGCGCATGCGTTCAAGTCGGGGCGCTGTCTATCGGCATGGATCGGACTCGTGCCGAAGCAGCACTCGAGCGGGGGGAAGGAGAGGCTCGGCAGTATCTCCAAGGCCGGCAATCGCTACTTGCGGCAGTTGCTCGTGGTGGGTGCGATGGCGGTCATCCGCTATGCCGAGCGCAACGGTACCAGGAGGCCATGGCTCGTGCAGTTGATGGCGCGGCGAACAGCCAAGGTTGCGGCGGTTGCGTTGGCCAACAAGACCGCCCGGATGGTCTGGGCACTGATGACGAACGGCGAGCGCTACAGGGAGCCGGTCATCGCATAGAACAAGATAAGGCGAGCGATCGCTGACGAGGTTGGAAAGGGCGGACAGGAGCTAATGCACAAAGCCGGTTGATACCGCCGGATCAGGAAAACCCACTGGGGCCGTGCACCTTGAGTGCGAGCTTACGATCGGGACCTGAGACGCGCGAATGGCATTATGGCCAGCGGCACATGATAGGCCGCACCTACAGGTCGGATACATGGCCGCACCAACCAGCAACGGCAACGCTCAAAGAATCCCTTGCCAACGGAGAGCCGTCCCTACACGGCCCCATACAAGTCATTCGCTCGTGCCTTCGCGATGACATTTCTTGGCGCCCCCAATCTTCTAAGCCTGCAACGTTCACTGCATCGCACGGGCGCGTATATTGGGTATCTTCAATATTCTGAAACGTCACGCCATCCTGCTTCCGTTTAACAAAACTCGGAGGCTGCGCCCATGACACCGACGAAGCTCCTTGTCGGTCAGATAGTCGTTGTGTTCGCCATCGTCATTCTCGGCGTATGGACAGCGACTCAATGGTGCGCCCAAACTTTAGATTATCAGCCGCAACTCGGACCCCCATGGTTTGTCGCAGCCGGATGGCCGATCTACAAGCCGTGGCAACTGTTCGAGTGGTGGTTCCATTTCGACGCATACGCGCCCGAGGTCTTCGACACGGCCGGGATGCTTGCGGCCACCACAGGCTTCATGGGCTGCGCGGCCGCCATCGCTGGCTCCCTCTGGCGTGCGCGGCAGCGCGGCCTAGTCACCACTTATGGCTCGTCGCGATGGGCCGTGTCTTGCGAGATCGAGAAGGCAGGGCTGTTTCGACCAGCCGGTGTTTTCCTTGGCAAGCTGAAGGATCACTATCTGCGCCATGACGGGCCGGAACACGTCATGGCCTTTGCGCCGACACGTTCGGGCAAGGGCGTCGGATTGGTCGTTCCAACTCTTCTTTCCTGGACCGGCTCGGCCGTCATTCACGACATCAAGGGCGAGAACTGGCAGCTGACCTCCGGCTGGCGGTCGATGTTCTCGTACTCCCTTTTGTTCAACCCGACTGATCCAAGGTCGGCGCGGTACAACCCGCTGCTGGAAGTGCGCAGGGGCTCAGATGAGGTCCGCGACGTTCAGAACATCGCCGACATTCTCGTCGATCCGGAAGGCGCGCTGGAGCGGCGGAATCATTGGGAGAAGACTAGTCATTCACTCTTGGTCGGGGCCATCTTGCACGTGCTCTACGCCGAAGAAGAAAAGACGCTCGCCCGCGTCGCCACTTTCCTGTCGGATCCGCAACGCTCGTTTGCCACGACACTGCTGCGGATGATGACCACCAACCACCTCGGCACGGCGGACAAACCTCGGGTCCATCCCGTCGTGGCCTCGGCGGCTCGCGAGGTGCTTAACAAATCAGAGAACGAGCGCTCAGGCGTTCTCTCGACCGCCATGTCGTTTCTCGGTCTCTATCGTGATCCGACCGTGGCCGCGGCAACATCGGCCTGCGACTGGCGCATTGCGGACCTGATGGATGCCGAGCGGCCGATGTCGCTCTATCTGGTCGTGCCGCCGTCGGACATCTCGCGCACCAAGCCGCTGGTGAGACTGGTGCTCAATCAAATCGGCCGCAGGCTGACTGAGCGCCTGGAGGGTGACCCGAAGAAGAGCCGCAGGCATCAACTCCTCATGATGCTCGACGAATTCCCGGCGCTCGGACGCCTCGATTTCTTCGAGACCGCGCTTGCCTTCATGGCAGGCTACGGCATCCGCGCCTATCTGATCGCTCAATCCTTGAACCAGATCTCCAAGGCCTATGGCGAGAACAACGCCATTCTCGACAATTGCCATGTGCGGATTGCCTTTTCTTCCAATGACGAGCGCACGGCCAAACGCATCTCGGACGCGCTCGGTACAGCGACGGAACTCAGATCCATGCGCAACTATGCCGGCCATCGGCTGGCACCCTGGCTTTCGCACGTCATGGTGAGCCGCCAGGAAACTGCGCGACCGCTGTTGACACCAGGCGAGGTGATGCAATTGCCGCCTTCGGACGAGCTGGTGCTGATATCAGGATTGCCGCCGATCCGTGCGAACAAGCTCCGCTACTACGAGGACCAGAATTTCACCGAACGGGTGCTGCCGGCGCCGGTGTTGCGCGACGGTCTGTACGCGGACTGTCCTGCGTCGCGCCCCGACGATTGGAGCGGACTAGTCCGCAGTGTTGACCGCCGTCTCGCTGCAGATGACGAAAACGCCGGCGCGGCAATCGAAGAAGACGGCGGCGTGCAACAGCAGCGTCATCCCGGCCTGCCTGAAGACCACGTCGTCGTCTCTCAGGAGCCTGATCAAGACGACCTCTTCAATCTGGCCGACGATGACGCCGAGGCACTCGCAGACAAGCGCGTCATGGACCGGGTTTCCACCGCAGCCAGCGCCTACGGTATCAACGAGGGAAGGGGCGACGACAAGGACATCATCCCCGGCTTCTAAGCGCTTTCGCAGCTCAGGCGTATCTCAGCGTAGATAACGCCCATAAGCGATTTTTCAGATATCGGCGATGTTCGTTGCCGCCGCCGGCGCATCAGCGCCGGCCAGTCGGAACGAGCCCCATGAAGCCCCATCGCATTCGCCACCAGTTTCTGCTCGAACCCGCGTTAAGCGAGAAGCTGGAAACGCTGAGCCGCAACCCGTCGACCACAAAATCGGCGATCGTTGCGAAAGCAGTCGAGGCCTTCATCGAGCGGCGTGGCGAGAACGAACTCGACAATCGTTATGGCAGGCGTCTCGACCGTCTTTCTCGCGACCTCGACCATATCCGAACCGATGTCGAGGTGATCCTGGAGAGCCTCGCACTCTTCATACGCTTTTCGATTACGCTTCATTCCCACACGCCGGTCCCGGATCGGGCGACACAGGCGATTGCCCAAGAGCGCTTTGACAAATTCGTCGAGCAGGTCGGTCGCCAGATCGCCTCCGGGAAGCGCTCGCTTGGCAACGGCAATGGCAATGGAGGCGAAGGATGAGCTCTCATCCCGCAGCCGACCACCGCCGCCGCGCCATGCTGCGCACAGCCATGGGCCACGCGATCACCGAGGCCCTTGCCGATCCGACCGTCATCGAGGTGATGGTCAACCCCGACGGCGCGCTGCGGCTCGACCGGTTGGGAGAAGGCCGGGTCGATACCGGCGTGCATATGCATCCTTCCGAGGCCGAACGCATCGTCCGCCTCGTTGCCTCTCACGTGCGCGCCGAGGCGCATGCGGACAACCCAATCGTCAGTGCCGAACTACCCTCAGGCGAGCGTTTCGAGGGTCTGCTACCGCCGGTCGTGCTGGCGCCATGCTTCGCCATCCGCAAACCGGCGGCAAAACTCTACACGCTGGCCAACTACGTCGCCGATCGCGTCATGCTCCCGCTGCAGGCTGATGCCCTGAGGAAGGCAGTGCGCGAGCGGCGCAACATCCTGGTCGCCGGCGGCACATCGTCGGGCAAAACGACACTTACCAATGCTCTACTGGCAGAAGTCGCCGAATGCGATGAGCGGGTGATCCTGATTGAGGACACCCGCGAGCTGCAATGCGCGGCCAAGGACTGCGTTGCCATGAGGACGAGGCGGGGCTCCATCACACTCGCCGATCTCGTACGCTCGACCTTACGGCTGAGGCCCGACCGCATCATCGTCGGCGAAGTCAGAGGCGCGGAAGCGCTCGATTTGCTGAAGGCATGGAACACCGGACATCCCGGCGGCATTGCCACCGTTCACGCCAATTCGGCACGCTCCGCACTCTATCGTATTGAGCAGCTCGCTCAGGAAGCCGTTGTCACCGTTCCCCGCCGGCTGATCGCCGATGCCGTCGACTTGGTCATCTTTATTGCCGGAAGAGGACCCGCGCGCCGCGTTGACGCGATCGCCGAGGTCACGGGTCTCGACGACAGTGGCGACTACGCCGTTGGCCAGCTCACTCTTCCGCAACTCCAGCAGCTTTGAAAGGTCATCTCATGCGCAAGAAAATTTGCTTTCTTTCGTCCGCCGCCGTCGCGCTTCTTCTCACGGCCCAGGCTCACGCTGCCGGCTCCGGCATGCCGTGGGAACAGCCGCTTCAGCAGATCCTGGAATCGGTGCAGGGGCCGGTGGCCAAGATCGTTGCCGTGATCATCATCATAACCACTGGCCTTACCCTTGCGTTCGGCGACACGGCGGGCGGTTTCCGCCGGCTGATCCAGATCGTCTTCGGCCTGTCGATCGCCTTCGCGGCCTCGAGCTTCTTTCTTTCCTTCTTCTCCTTTGGCGGCGGGGCAGTCGTCTGATGAGCACCGGAGAGCAGCATATCGAAGGCTTCGAGGTTCTGGTCCATCGGGCGCTCACCGAGCCGATCCTGCTCGGCGGCGCGCCGCGGGCGGTGGCGATCCTCAATGGCACGGTGGCCGCCGCCATCGGCCTAGGCCTGCAGCAGTGGATTGCCGGTCTGATCCTCTGGATCGCCGGCCACACGCTCGCGGTCTTTGCCGCACGGCGTGATCCGGATTTTGCCAGCGTGCTTGTCCGTCATCTTCGTCAAAAGGGCTGGCTTGCATGCTGAAGCTTTCCGAATACCGCGGCAAAGCCGACCGGCTTGCCGACCATCTGCCCTGGGCAGCACTCGTCGCGCCCGGCATCGTGCTCAACAAGGATGGCAGCTTCCAACGGACATTGCGGTTTCGTGGCCCCGACCTTGAAAGCGCGACGGAGGCCGAACTCATCGGCATATGCGCGCGGGCAAACAATGCGCTGAGAAGGCTCGGCTCTGGCTGGGCATTATTCTTCGAGGCCGAGCGCATCGAAGCGCTGGGCTATGCGAGCTCGGCCCTTCCCGATGCTGCCTCATGGCTGATCGATGAGGAACGGCGCGCGGCCTTCGAGGGCAAGGTCGCGCATTTCGAGAGCATCTATCATCTGACCTTGGTCTTCATGCCCGGGCCCGATGGCCAAGCGCGCGCGGAAAGTGCTCTCGTCGACTCGCATGACTTGGGAGGGGAAAGAGACTGGCGCCAGGAGCTTGCCCGGTTCCGAGACGAGACTGACCGCGTTCTCGATCTTCTTTCGGGCTTCGTGCCCGAGGTGCGCGCGCTCGACGATGCCGAGACCCTGACTTACCTGCACGGCACGATCTCGACACGCCGTCATCCGGTCGCCGTGCCGGAAACGCCAATGTATCTCGACGGCGTCCTGGTTGACGCGCCGCTGACCGGCGGCCTAGAGCCGATGCTGGGCGAGCAGCATCTGCGCACGCTCACAGTTCTCGGCTTTCCGAACGTCACCCGGCCAGGAATCCTTGATGCGCTCAATAACCAGGATTTCGCCTATCGCTGGGTGACGCGCTTCATTCCACTCGACAAGGCGGAAGCCACGAAGACGCTGACTCGGCTCCGCCGGCAGTGGTTTGCCAAGCGCAAATCGATCGCGGCTATTCTGCGCGAGGTGGTGACCAACGAACCGGTGCCTCTCGTCGACAGCGACGCCGACAACAAGGCGCTCGATGCCGATGCAGCACTGCAGGCATTGGGCGGCGATCATGTCGGCTTCGGCTATCTCACCACAACGGTGACGGTGTGGGATCAGAACCGTAAAGCCGCCGCGGAAAAGCTTCGCGCCGTCGAGCGGATCGTCAACGGGCTCGGCTTCACCACCATTCGCGAAAGCATCAATGCCGTCGAAGCGTGGCTTGGTTCATTGCCGGGTCATGTCTACGCCAACGTTCGCCAGCCGCTCGTTCACACGCTTAACCTTGCCCATCTCGTGCCGCTGTCGTCCGTGTGGGCAGGTCCAGCGGAGAACGAGCACCTTGCCGAGGTCACCGGCGATCACGCTCCGCCGCTTCTTTTCGCCGAAACCAGCGGCTCGACGCCGTTTCGGCTTTCGACCCATATCGGCGATGTCGGCCACATGCTGATTGTCGGGCCGACCGGTGCCGGCAAGTCGGTTCTGCTTGCCCTGATCGCTTTGCAGTTCCGGCGCTACGCTGGCGCGCAAATCTATGTCTTCGACAAAGGCAATTCGGCCCGCGCCGCCGCGCTTGCCATGGGCGGCGACCACCATGCGTTGGGTGCGAATGGTGCGCTTGCTTTCCAGCCGCTGCGCCACATCGACGACCCGGCCACACAGAGCTGGGCGGCCGAATGGATCGCCGGCCTCATTGCCCACGAGAATGTCACCGTCACCCCGGAGGTGAAGGAGGCAATCTGGTCGGCGCTCACCAGCCTCGCCACCGCGCCGGCGCAGGAACGCACGCTGACTGGCCTGTCGGTCCTGCTTCAGTCCAATGCGCTCAAATCGGCATTGATGCCCTACACGCTCGACGGACCATTCGGCCGACTGCTCGATGCCGATGACGACCGGCTGGCCATCTCGGATGTGCAGTGTTTCGAAACCCAGGAGCTGATGCACAGCCAAGGCGCTGTGCTGCCTGTGCTCACCTATCTGTTCCATCGTCTTGAGGACCGGTTTGACGGGCGGCCGACGCTGCTCATGCTCGACGAGGCCTGGGTCTATCTCGACAACCCGCTCTTTGCCGCCCGCATCCGCGAATGGCTTAAGGTGCTGCGTAAGAAAAACGTCTCCGTCATCTTCGCGACGCAGTCGCTTGCCGACATCGCCGGCTCTTCTATCGCACCCGCAATCATCGAGAGCTGCCCGCAGCGCATTTTTCTCCCCAATGATCGTGCGGTGGAGCCGCAGGCACGGGCAGCCTATGAGCGCTTCGGTCTTAATGAGCGACAGATCGAATTGGTCGCCCGCGCCACGCCGAAGCGCCACTACTATCTGCAGTCGCGCCGCGGCAATCGCCTCTTCGAGCTCGGGCTAGGCCCGATCGCTCTTGCGCTTTGCGGCGCCTCCGACCCGGCCGCGCAGACCCTGATCGACAATATTCTTTCCGAAGAAGGGCAGGGCAGCTTTGCCGCCCGTTTCTTCAGTGCGCGCGGCCTGGATTGGGCTGCCGAGCTTCTCCAGCAATTTCCTCAACCTAACAAGGAGCAATCGTCATGATCGGACGCCGCCTTTTTACTAGCCTGGTCACCGTTTGCCTGATTGCCAAACCGATGGCTGACTACGTCCAGCCGGCCTATGCGCTCATCGTGTTTGACCCGTCCAACTATACGCAGAATGTGCTGTCGGCAGCACGCGCATTGGAGCAGATCAACAACCAAATCCAGTCGCTTCAGAACCAGGCGACCATGCTGCAGAACATGGCGCGCAACCTTCAGCGCCTGGATTTCTCTTCCGTGGGCCAGCTTACCGGCTCGCTCCAACGGATTGACGGTCTGATGACCCAGGCGAGCGGCCTGAGCTTCGATCTCGGCAAGCTGCAGGACCAGTGGCGCCAGCAATATCCGGAAAGCTACGACGCCACCATCAAGGTCAGCGATGTGGCGAGCGCCGCGCGCGAGCGCTGGCAGAGCGCCATGCAGGCGTTCCGCCAGACCATGAGCGCGCAGTCGCAGATCGTCGAGAACGTGCAGGCCGATGGCGACCTGCTTACCGATCTCGTCAATCGCAGTCAGGGCGCGGCAGGTGCCCTCGAGGCAAGCCAGGCTACCAATCAGCTGATCGCGCTTTCGACCAAGCAGCAGATGCAGATCCAGACGCTGCTTGCGACCCAGTTCCGGGCCGAGGCCGAGGATGCGGCGCGCAAGGCGCAGTCTGAGGAAGCCGCTCGCGAGACGACGAAGCGTTTCCTGGGCACCGGCACGGCTTATCCCGGCAACTGAGCGGCAGTTCTTCAAGACAACGAGGAAGGCGGCGACATGAACGACCTCGGAGTCATCGATCGCTTCATGGAGACCTTTACCCGCTACATTGACAGTGGGTTCGGTCTGCTTTCGGGCGACGTCGCCTTTCTCACCACCATTCTGATCGGCATTGACATCACGCTCGCGGGCTTGGTCTGGGCGTTCGGCGGCGAGCCCAACATTCTCGGCCGGCTTGTTCGCAAAGTGCTCTATGTCGGCGCCTTCGCCTTCGTCCTGAACAATTTCAAGAACCTCGCCGACATAATTTACCGCTCCTTTGCCGGTCTCGGCATCAACGCATCGGCCGGCAACCTGTCCGCCGACAGTCTCCTGCGGCCAGGCCGCATTGCCGCGGCCGGCTTCGAGGGCGCCTGGCCGCTCCTCAATCAAGCGAGCCAGCTAGTAGGCTTCCCCGAGATCTTCGGTAACGCGCTCACCATCTTCGTGCTGCTTCTGGCCTGGTTCCTGGTCCTCATCGCCTTCTTCATTCTTTCCATCCAGCTCTTCATCACCATCCTCGAGTTCAAGCTCACCACGCTGGCCGGCTTCGTCCTGGTGCCCTTCGCGCTCTGGAACCGTTCGGCGTTTCTGGCCGAGCGCGTGCTCGGCAATGTGATTTCGTCGGGCATCAAGGTGATGGTGCTTGCCGTCATCGTCGGCATCGGCTCCACGCTCTTTGGCGAGTTCGCTTCCGCCCTGCAGGGCCAGGAGCCGGACCTGGCGGCGGCCATGTCTCAGGTGCTGGGTGCGCTGGCGCTGCTTGGGCTCGGCATTTTCGGCCCCGGGATTGCCTCGGGTCTCGTTTCCGGCGCGCCGCAGCTTGGCGCCGGCGCGGCACTTGGAACAACGGCGGCCGCAGCTGGATCAACGCTCGTTGCCGGAGGCGCTGCGTTTGCCGGCGCGCGCATGGCAACAGGCGGCGGCCTCGCCGCAGTCCGTGCCGGCGCCGCCATGGGGTCCGCTGCCACCGTCGCCTGGCAAACGGGGCGCGCGACATCGCCCGAGTCCGGGCTGTCCGGGGTAGCTGCTGGGCTGCAGGGGGTTGCGAGTGCCGCTGGCGGCGCCGCGATGCAGGGAATGCGATCTGCTTCAGAGCCTTTCCGACGCAGCGCCGACGCCGGCCGCGATGCCGGCTGGACAGCGACCGGTGGCACGCCGTTCAGCTCGATGAGCGGAAGTTCGCCCGCTGCGGATCCAACCCCGGCGCCTCCATGGGCAAGGCGTCTGCGCTCCGAACAGGCCGCGCGCGCCCATCGCCATGCTGCCACGCAGGTGGTGCGCGATGGCGATCGGGGCGGAAGCGGCGCCAACCCCTCTCTCAACGACAAGGAAGATTAGATGCTCTTCAAGCGACCCGTTCAGCGTTACGGAAAGACGTCCGAGCCTGAAACACCTTATCAAAAGGCCGGTCAGCTCTGGGACGAACGCATCGGCACAGCGCGCGTGCAGGCGAGGAACTGGCGCCTTATGGCCTTTGGCTGCCTGGCCTTGGCCGCGGGGCTTTCCGGCGGGCTTCTATGGCAGTCGGCGCAGGGCCGCTTTGTGCCTTACGTCGTTGAGGTCGACCGTTTTGGTGAGGCGCGCGCCGTCGCGCCGGCAATTCAGGACTACCAGCCTGACGATGCCCAGATCGCCTGGCATCTCGGCCGCTTCATCCAGAATGTCCGCTCCATCTCCACCGATCCGGTGCTGGTGCGGCAGAACTGGCTGTCGGCCTATGATTTCGCCACCGACCGCGCGGCGCTTTTCCTCAACGAGCATGCCAAGGCGAACGACCCGTTCAGTCAGATCGGCACGCGCAGCGTGTCGGTGCAGGTGACCAGCGTCGTCAGGGCTTCCGACAGTTCATTCCAGGTCAAATGGACCGAGCAGATTTTTGAGCGTGGTAGCCTTTCGAGCACGACGCGCTGGACAGGTATCCTCACCATAGTGATCCGCTCGCCGACGAACACTGACCAGCTGCGCAAGAACCCTCTCGGCGTCTTCATCAACGCCATCGACTGGTCGCGCGAGCTCGACAGCGCCGCGCCAACCCCCTTTTCCCCTAAGGAGCCCGCCAATGACAAATAGAGCCCCATTGCTTCGTGCTGCCTTGATCCTGTCGGCGTCTGCTGCGGTTCTTTCGGCCTGTGCCTCGAAGCCAGTGCCGCCGCCTCAGATTTCCTATGACCACGAGGACTTCGAACCAGCCGCGATCGAGAAGGCGCCGGAGAAGCCGATCAAGGTCGTGGAAGTGCCGAAACCGTTACCGTTGCCTGGTCAGTTGATGCCCGCACCCGGCAAGCCCGGCCCAGATAAGCGCTCGCCGGAAGAACAGGTCGCCGATGCCAACAAGGCGGCGACGCAACAACCCACCAAGTTTGGCTATGTCAATGCGGTGCAGGTTTACCCCTTTGCCGACGGCGCGCTCTACCAGCTCTACGCCGCGCCGGAGCGCGTCACCGATATCTCATTGCAGCGGGGCGAGAAGCTGACCTCGGTCTCAGCCGGCGATACGGTCCGTTGGGTGATCGGCGACACCGTTAGTGGCTCAGGCGATGACCAGCGCACTCATGTGCTGGTGAAGCCATTCGCGCCCGGGCTTGCCACCAATCTGGTCATCACGACGGACAGGCGATCCTATCACCTGCAGCTTCAAAGCACTGAGAAAACTGCCATGGCGGCGCTCTCCTGGATTTACAGCGAAGACCAACTCGTGGCGCTTCGGCGGCGCAACGCCCAGGCCGAGGCTGAAATGCCCGCGGCCTCGAACGTAGCACTCGAAAACATCCGCTTCCGCTATTCGATCGCCGGCGACACGCCACCATGGAGACCGACGCGCGCCTTTGATGATGGCAGCAGGGTCTATATCGAATTCCCGCGCCGTATAGACCAAGGTGAGGCGCCGCCGCTCTTCATCGTCGGAGCCGACGGGGACAACCAGCTCGTCAACTATCGCATGCGCGGCAACTACTACATCGTCGATCGCCTCTTTGCTGCGGCCGAGCTAAGGCTGGGCACCAAACAGCAGCAGGTGGTGCGCATTACGAGAACCGACGGTCGGAAACCGCCGCGGCGGGTTTCGCTGTTTTCGCGTTTTGGCAGGTGAGGGGAGGCTCATGACCGATACTTCCCATCCGAATGCTCCGCCGAAGCTCAATCCCGAACAGCTGCAGCTGCGAGCCTCGCCCCGCCGAGCGGTGCGGTTCAGGCGCGGCATAATCGTCGCGATCGCTGCTGTTGGTTCCGGCGCTGTTTTTGGCGTCACGATGATGGCGCTGCGGGGACCCGCATTGCGCCTGAAACAGCAGGCCGAAGAGCTCTACAGCACGGACCGCAAGCCGACCGCCGAGGGACTTGAATCGCTGCCCAAGGACTATTCCGGGAGCAAGCCGAAGGCTCCGGTGCTTGGACCGCCGCTGCCCGGGGATCTCGGCCGTCCTATTCTCGAGCACCAGCGCCAGCTTGGCATCGCACCTGGGCAAGACGTTTCCGCCGAGGCGCAGCGGCTTGCACAACAAGCGATTGAGGCGCGCGAGTCGCAAGTCCTCTTCCGCATCGAAAACCGGCCCCAGCAGGCGGAAGCTTTTGGCAATGGGCAGGGCGGACGTTCGCCTTTCGAGACGGCGTCTCCGCAGCCAGATGCCGAAGGCCAGCGAGCTTCCGTCGCGCCGGCCGAGGGCGACCAGAACAATCAACAGCGCAAGCTCGATTTCATCGACCAACGGAACACCGGCGGGATCTACAACCCGCATGCACTGCAGACGCCGGCTTCGCCCTATCAGATCATGGCCGGTAGCGTGATCGCTGCAAGCCTGATCACCGGCATCAATTCCGATCTGCCCGGCCTTGTCGTCGCCCAGATCACCGAGAATGTGCACGACAGCGTCACCGGCAGCATCCTGCTCATCCCGCAGGGCTCACGGCTGATCGGCACCTACGATAGCGTTGTTGCCTTTGGGCAAAGGCGCGCTCTGTTGGTGTGGCAACGCATCGTTATGCCGGACGGCTCCTCTACCGAAATCGACAATCTGCCCGTGACCGACGCGGCCGGCTATGCCGGGCTTGAGGACAAGGTGGATTTCCATACTTGGCAGCTGATCAAGGGAGTCGCGGTGGCCACATTGCTGGGGGTTGGTACCGAGTTGAGCTTTGGGGAAAATGAAAGCGACTTGGTCAAGGCAATTCGTGAATCCGCCCAGCAGAACGTCAGTCAAGCCGGCCAACGGATCACGGAAAAGAACCTGAACGTCCAACCCACGATCACCGTCCGCCCTGGTTGGCCGTTGCGCGTCGTCGTGCACAAGGACCTCGTGTTGCGGCCATATACGGGGTGAACAGGAGGACTTGATGGCTAATTTGAAACTCGGAAAACTTCCGGACCGGACACCTTCGAAGATCACCATCACCGTTGGCGCCGACTTGAGCCAAGCACTTAATGACTATGCCGCACTTTACCGTCAGACCTATGGCGAGTCCGAAACCGTGGCTGAACTGATCCCCTTTATGCTGGTCGGATTTCTGGAAGGTGACCGGGCATTTGCCAAGGCCAGAAAGGAAGGTTTACTGGGCGCTGGCGCCTCGGAGAAACCACGAAGGCAATCATCTTCCACGCTGGACAACGGGTAGCGCTTGGTGTCGTTTGGTCGCACGCTAGGTTCTTGATCCTGACCGCGTTGCGGCCGGTCCCGGCGAGCGCTTCGCAAAATTGAGATCAGGCTTTCGCTTTACGCGTTGAGGTAGGTTTTCTTGGCCGGAGCAGCCTTCCTTCCCAAACCTAACGATTTTGCCAGCGCTTATCAGGCGGCCGAATAGTTCAGGGCGACCACGGGATAGTCCTTCGCCAGTCCCCACCTCGCCTGGTATGTATCGGGGCCGTGCATGCGTGCGATCTACCGGTGGGGAGTTTTTCTCGAGCCTTTCGGCCGCGTCCGCCAGTTCCTTCGATCATTTCTTGAGCAGCGAATTCGCTTCCTCCCGGAAATATTGCCCAAGATGGTCAAGCAAAGCATGGATCGAACGCGGATCCTTGGGGTCTGCGAGGTGAGCGGGGTCGCCACGCCGAATTAGGGCATGTAGCCAAGCCCACTGCCGCGGTTGCGGCTGGTCCGGCAAAGCGGCGATGAGCTCTGCGGTCTCGGCGTCGGCCTGTTGCTGTCGCAACGCGACCAGAGCCGCCTTTTCAACCGCTTCTGACTCGCCGTCGACCAAGCCTTCGAGAAACTCCACAGACTCCTCGATCGGCATCCATCCCGCAAGTTCGGCGACCATCAGACGGTCCGAACTATCTGTGCACTCGCTCATGCGAGTGATCGTCTCGACCAAGCGTCGCCGTGGTGCGGCACGGCACAGCAAGCGCCTAATTTGATGGCGAACGGGAACCGGCGCTGCGGCGTGGTCGCCCAGCAGGACGTCCGCTGCCCTTTCGGCATGAGCTCCAACAACAGGTAGGCGGCCGACTCTGCGCGGGACGCAGCACGCCGGCGGTGATGAGCCGATCGCGAGTCGCGTCTGCAACGGCCAGTCTGGCAGCAACGCTGGCCGTCCACGGATAGATCGCACTCCCATCAAGTAGCGTGCCAGCGAGACGGAGCAAAGCATATCCGTCGCTGGCATGGAACGCCTGGGTGCGTTTCTCTATCGTCGCCCTTCGCCAATACCGATCGACCAGCTCATATTCGCCGACAGCCGGCCCAGCGCTCGCTTCCGGGAATTCGGCAATAGATCGCCGCCAATGTGGGACGTGTAAGCGACAGCAGCACGTCGTCAGGGAGGAACTTAGGATCGCGGCCGGGACCGGCGGAGATGTTCACGCACTTGCGCCAAGGTGAAGTCAGGCACGGCCACTTCGCTCAGCCCCTCGGTCGTCTGATGCAGCAGCCTCGTCATACGATTCTCCGCTGAGATCACCGTCCTGATACCCAGGCGCGCCCAGGGCACCGCTGTCGGCGGCTAGATCCGGATCGGGCCAGGTGGTCGAGGAACAAGGTCAGCCAGACGCCATCCTTGTTGCCAAGTTGCGGAAATCCTCGCAATTGGCAAGCTGCGGTCAAAATCGGTGCGCCAAATGGTCTGACGAACTTATACATCCGGGACAGGTAAGACCGGCTATTCTAGCCTTCGTCAGATCACAGGTCCACCATCGCCGAACCTTCGAGCGAGAGCAACAGCCGAATCTGCCAGCGGCTATTCCCGAACGAATTGATCCGCACCTGCGTTGACTGAAGCCCACATATCGTCGGGTTCCTCGGCATCGGCAACGTTTTGCGTCATCTGCCAAAGAGTGTCGAGAACGTCTGAACCATCTGCAGCGGTAGTCAGTTGCCCTACCCAAGCAGTTATCGCTGCTACCGGCCAGGCGACGACAAACGAGATTAGATCGCCATTTACAAATCCGGCCACGTCTCCGGTCAAGGACTTCCCGCTCCCGCTTTTCGCGGTCGTATATGAACCGGACACTTTGTTCCCCACAACGGCAAGAAACATCTTCGAACCAAGCTCGTTTTTCCAATGTCCGGCAAAGTCGGGACCGTTGCCTGAAGTCATCGAAAGCAGCTTGAGCGCCGTCTCAACTTTTCGCACGTTACATTCCTCCCAAGGTCGACCTTGTGTGGCTTATATCCAAAGGGAGCTTGACGAAGCAAGGCACGTTCCGTCAGTTGTGGGAGAAAAAGGGGTGATAGCAATCAAGACAGAAAACCAGCCAGCCTAGATTCACCACTCGTCATGGCCGATGAATCCAATGCGCTGACGACGGCGACAAGAGACCGCCGGCCCCTCCGGAGCCAATCCATCATTCCAACCAATCTTTCTGTCCCGCATTGCGCTTTGTTGCCGGCAATAGAAGAACGACTCTGTCCAGGATCTGATTTCAGACAGAATTGTTGCCCGCACCGGACGGCAGTTTCTAGACGCAGATATTGAATGCACCCCTCAGATCGGCGCACTCCCCCTGCGCCACGGAACATTCGCTGACTAGCATTGGGCTTGTTCTCGGATTGCCGCTTCGTGTTCGCGTACGAGTTCTTGGAAGCTAGCGAACGCGACGTAGAACAGCATCTGTTCTCGCTCCAGCAAGGTCACAATCTTGGCAAGGTCGAGCGGCTCACGTCCGCCGAACCCGTAACGGACCTGGCCCGTCTTCTCGTTGACGATCCGCGTTACGAGTTGCGTCATTCCAACCACAAACCGCGGCGAGAAACGATGATTGTAGGCATTGCGGAAATCGTCGGTGCCACCGCGGAAGGCACTTGCGCCAATGGCGTCAAGCGCGCGCTTAAGTCCTTTGTAGCATCCCCAAGACTTGCCATACTTGTCAGCCACGTGGGGATAGATGTCGTAGTCGAGCGGCAGGTCGTCGCTCCAGGTGGCGGGCCGCTTGAGCATATTCGCCTGATGGCACAGATGGGCGGCGGCGAAGCCGAAGCGCCCCTTGACTACATAGGGAGAGTTCAAGGCGTTGGTGGCGAGTGTGTCGATGAATTCATGGGTCGCGTCAAATTGTTTCTTCTGCGTTAGCGACTGGATCACCCTTGACCAAGCTGTCAGGCTATGGACGTCGTTGGTAAATCTATTGATGGTATTGGCGAGCTCACGCCCAAATTCGTCGAGCATCCACGAATACGCCATCCATTGGACGCCAATCGGATTGGGCAAGTTCGACCAATTGTAGGGCATATAGCGCCCGGTCAGCGGCGTCCCCTTTAAGGTTTTCCGGAACTGTCGATAGAGCGAGATCCCCATAGCGAGAGTTGTACTCGACGGCGTTCAAAAAGCCATACGCGTCAGTCGCCATTTCAATCGGATCGCGCCGGTATAATTCGGCTTAGGGATTGGGTTCGAGGGCGTCGCGATATGACGTTTGCATGGCGAACCAGCGCGATGGCGGAGCATTGACGGGCGGGCAATGGAACTTTTCCGGTGTCCTCTACCAGTTGCTTGCAACGTTGAAGGCCGGCCTCACCGCAATGATCGAATAAGTGGTAGCCAACCGCGACGGTGCCAGCGTCCGCATCGTCGTCGAGCGCGCAAGAGGCGGCGATGCCCAGACGCTCCAACCTGTGGTCCGCAGGGTCGACTAAATCAAGATCCGCCGGGGAATGGCGCCTTGGACTTCGCGCACGATCGTTGAAGAGGTGCTGCCAGATCTGTTTCAGGCCGCGGGCAATGGTGCACAGCCAACCGAATTCCGGTTCATCACAATCTCGATGGGACGGATGCGTTCGCAAAGTTCGTCGAGTCAATCGGCAACGCGCATCGAAATGGCAAAGGTCCAGCGGATCTCGATACCTTAGAGCTGCGCTTTCGCTGGCGGACGGAAAGAATATCACCGGAAGGTCTGTTCAGCCACATCGTCGAGACCTTGGACGCTCCTGAAGTGTGGCGTTTTCTGGCGACCCTCATAGTGGCGGGCTGGTCGGAGGCAGCAATCACCGATGAGATCGATACTATGCTGGCCGAACTCGTCGATGAGCGCGAGGAGATCTCCGCCAAGCGCAAGGCGTTTGTGGCGCAGCTCCTCGGCTTAGGCACGGGGTAGGCGTGTCGCTTTCCGCAAACGCCCTGCTTCAAGCGGTCGATCTCATCCTGCGCGGCTGACCTTAGCGCGGCGCATACCGTGGATTCTTCGCCCTCAAATCGAGACGCCCTGCAGGTGGCGAGATATGATCGGACCATTGGATGTGCGGGGCGTGCCGGCGTCGATCGAAGCCCCACTTTCGGTTCCGGACAAGGCAAGACCTGTCGGCTGTGCCGCGCCGCACAGGAGATGATTGATGCCGGCCAATGCGCGATGTTGTTGGCGGCGAGGGGGGAACCGACATCGAGGCCAAGGAAGGTCTGCTTGTGAAGGTCGGCAACAGGGCGGTATCGCGCTGCGGCGGCGATGAATGCCGCACGGTGCACAGTTGGCTTAAAATTAGTTGGGCTGTGTTGTGGATCACTGGAGGCTGCTCTGCTGAGAGCCTCACTTGACCAAGGCAGCTTTGCGCCCAATCTTGGTCGTTCAGCGCCCGGCGACCCACTCCCAAAAGCGGACATGCGCAAGTAGCTAGAATAGCGCGCTTACAAAAGCCGACATTGGCCTGGCACCTTTGGCCAATAGTCAGGCGCTTGCATGGTCCTAAGGTCTACCCTCAGCAAACATTCTGCGTCTCGTGGAGATCAAACATGGGACATCTTTTGCCTCTCGCCAAGCATCAGGCGATCAAGCAGTGGCGATTCTCGAACCGGCCGGAATTTCATTCAGCCTTGGCTTCGCAAGCGCGTTAATTACCGGCCGCTCCCCCGCAGCGGCGGCCGCTTGCCCGGGGTCATACCCGGAAGTCGTCATCAGGCCGATGATGATCGGGCCACACTTCGACAGGCCGATGCTAGAATGCGCCCTGAACTACATTGATGCGATGTCGAGGTGCGTTCCAGTCCCGGGCGTTGCGCTTGCAGGACAGGACGCGCATGTGTTGGACGACCTGTCGGGAAACCAGCGGTTCTTCTTGGGTTTTGCCCAGAACTGGAGCGGGAACTATTGCGCCCCGGTCCTTCAGCATGCCCTGCTGACGGATCCGCTTGCGCCCGCGGTGCAGCGGACGTGGATCGTGCGTAACTTCGATGCATGGTACGAAACATTCGACGTCCAGCCACCGATGATCTATTCCTCCGGAGGAGGACCGCGTGAAAGGCTGGTAGCGGAGCGCGGGACATCCTTAACGCAGGGCGGCCCACGTCCGCCCTGCCATCTTGCCCCGCGAGCAGTATCAACCCACACGTTGTTCCTGTCCCTGGATGTGTGTGCTCCGGGCTTGTAGTTGGGGTAGACCGAAAACTGCATTGACCATCAAGAACAGCCCCTTGTTTCCTGTGAGTATCCGGTCAAAGTTCGAAAGACTTGTGGATCAGGCGAATAATGACGCGGTAGCCTGACAGAAGGAGGAGAAGTGTTGCTGCTTGCAGAGTGCCTATTCGGATCGACCTTGGGGTCGTCGCGTTGATCGAGGACTCCGAACCTGTAGTCACGGCGGTCTTGTTGGCGCGTGGGCTCTGCGAGATCTACGACCGCATCGCCCAGGAAGGCGAGATCGTTCACCAAGGGGCTTCGATGCCACCGATCGCTCGAAGGGCGCTGGCCCGTCTGTCGCGGCATTGCCTAACCGAAGGAGTCGATGACTTGGGGTCGAGCATCCACCTGGTGATGGGGGCCGCGTCGCGGGCGATGGGGTTTTGGGGCATCCCCAGCTTCGCCGGAGACTTCAAGTACAGCGACGTGGAGTTGGTGGACGACGCCTCGGGCGTTCCGACCGCCGACTGCAGGGAACTGGCGCGGCTGGGCGGAAGCGAGATCGATGCCATCGAGGACATCCATCATGAGCAGTTGAGGGTCGCGGTCCAGAGCTACCCGGCTGCTCAGCGGAATCGGGCTTACACCTCCATCAGGGAATTCGTGGTGCGGCAGCCGGTTTGCAGTCTGGACGCCCTGCACAGGTTTATCACGAACGGTCACCTGCATGGCGCGCGCGCGATCGCTTCCCTTTACCGGCCAATTCCTCAGACTGCGATGGCAAATGGCTCCGCCCGGCTGTGCGGACGTTGCGGGTCTCTGCTCTGGCCGACCAGCGATCCCGCGTTCCCCAATGGACGATGCAGAGTGCGTCGGTGCGCCATCCGTGGGGAAACGATCGTGGGCTACGGCATCGCTGATCCTTCGTTGTTTCGGCTCGCCACGGGTGCCGTTCTGGCCTTCTGGGTGGGACCCGGGCTCGACGAGGTGGCGTTGCATGACCACCTTGCTGGCCAAGGCCGATCCGTTTCCCTCTACCCCATGTCCGATGCTGCGGATGTCGGGCTCGACGGGCTGGAGGTTGGTCTAGACGTGAAAAACTATGCGAGCCCGCTCGTCCTCGGCGCTCGATTGTCAAGAGGCGTTGGGCGTCTCACTATCTTTGGTCGGAAGATCATCGTCGTCCCAGACTACAAGGTGCGGCTGAACCCCCGCTACATCGACGATCTCCGAGCATCATACGTAGGTGCAGAAGACTTGGAGTTCATGACGGTTGCCTCCGTCATCGCGGAATTCTCGGCATGAGGGCGCAGCCGAAGGACTTTGTGGGAGCCCTGGGGGCGCAATGGTTGTGCGCGGCCATGGACACCATCCTTGGGGCGAAGCATCTTCGCGATGCCCCAGCATTGATGTCGGGCTTCGGCTCGGTGCTGGACAGCGCAACGCTTAAGGGCTTCGCGGAAGCGGCCACGGCCCTTCGTCTGCTCGGCGTCGTGGCTGCATCGGAGATCCAGCTGCGTCAGCTGGTCTACTCGGCGCTTAGCTGGGAGGAGGACCACCGCCACCTGCCGGATTACAGGGAGCCGCCGTACAGGATCGATGCATCAGATCCTCGGTTCCCATTTCGCAGGCGAGTCCCGGACGACGACCCAGAACTGGTCGCGATGATGGCGGCGCTCAAGAACCCTTTGGCGTTTAGATCATGGTCGCTCGCTTCGGCCGATCCGACTCGATCTATGATAGTCGAGGTGGGTCCCTCAGGATCGAGCGAGAGGATCTCCGTTGATCTCGAAAGCTTCCTTCCAGATGCTCCGCCGCGTTTCGATTTCACCAGGGAGCCGCGTGGTGCCATCGAAGTACCGGTATCTGAACTGATCCTCGTCGCCGAGGAACTCGACGAGATGGATCGGCGGCGGCCGGGGCGACCGCCCGGCAACTGGGCGGCCCGGATGCGCGAGGCGAATGGCGCTCTGAAGGTGGAGATGCTCTCACCCGATAGGGCCACTGGTCGCCTGGTCGCGAAGGACACCATTCGGCTAGACGGGCTGCGGCACCTGATCGGTCTCCCTGGCACTGGCAAAACCACGTTGATCGTGCTGTTGCTCATGTGGCTGAGCGCACGGGACTACCGCGTCGTCGTCCTGCTGCCATCTATTGAGACATCGTTGAACCTGCTTGGCGACCTGCGCAACTACGGCGCTGATGTCGGTTTGCTGATGGGCCAATCGCCGCAGACCCGCATAGACCACGCTCGAAAACTTGCCGATCGCATTGGCGCAACCGAGACCAAAGGGTTCGGCGCAACGGCGGAGGGCGCGGAATTGTTGGCACTGAACTGCGCCTTGGGCGGCTTCGAACAGGATGCTCAACCAGAACGCGAGTTTCCTCACCTGTCGCCCCCGTGCACGTCCGTGCTTCAGCGCTCGACCAAGGCGGATGGCTCGCTGCGACCAACTGAAACGGCCCATCTCTGTCCACTGTCGGCGCACTGCGGCCGCCTAAGAGCGCCGAGGGAACTTACCGATCACAACATCTGGTTGGGCCATGTACTGTCGATGGACACCCGGATCAGCCCGCACTTCAGCGATGATCGGATTCGACATTTCGAAGCGGTGGCCATGAATTCCGATCTGGTCATGGTTGATGAGGCGGACGGAGCGCAAGCCGTCCTCGACCGCAAGGCCGTGGCGTCGCTCGATCTGACCGGCAGCGAGTCCAGTTACGAGCACGCGCTCAATCGAGATCTCTTCGTTCCGCTGTCGACCGGGCGAACCGATGTAGCGGCAGGCAGCATCCAGCAGTACGGTCGAGCAGCGTCCGACTTCCGCAGCTTGAATCACAGCCTGGTCGGGCACCTTCAGAACCTGAGGCTCCGAAGCGGAGTGGAGACGCCGCTATCGCGGTTCGAGGATACCTTCGTCACCGGCAACAACATCCTCACGGCCATCTTCAGCCCAGAGGACATCTCCATCCTGTCGGGCCTCCAACGCGAGAGCGAAGAAAGGCGCTTCAACGCCATCCGGGCGTTCTGGGACGGCTGCATCCGCGCGGCCCTAATGCGCCGCACGGACGAGGACCAGGACGTCGACGGATACGGCTTCGATCCCGAGCGCATCGCCATCGACCTCGGCAGGAGCAAGGGCGAGGTGTCGGCGACCGCAACGGCCATAGCGGGGCTGACGCGCGACTGGATCTCGGAGCCGCTGGCTGCGCAGCGCGATCAGTACTTGGAGCAGGTGCGCAGCGAATTCTTCAAGCTCGTCGAACCTGGCGCTCATCTGGGGCGTGACGAGGTCGTCGAGCTCTTCCGTTTTCTCGTCGGCGTGACCACCGTCGTCATGCAGTTTCTTGCGCTAATCCCTGCTCAGCAGGCCATGGTGGCCGAGGGCGTTCACAAGGAGCCGCTGTTCCAGCAAGGTATTTCGGAGGACCTCGGGCGGCTGGTTCCGGAGGCGCTGATCGGTCGGCTCTCCGGAGTCCGGTTCCGCTATGAGGACGAAGGCCTCCGGTCCAAGGTTCGCTTACAATACGTGTCGTTCCGCGGCGCTCCCAGGGTGCTGCTGTATCGTCTTGGCAGGTTGTTGAGGCATCAAGGCCGTGTAAGGGGCCCCAATGTCCTGCTTGCGAGTGCAACATCGTACTTGGCGGAGAGTCCAACTTTCCATATCCCCGTCGGGCCTGACATCGTCCTGCGTCGCACCGGGCGGGACGTGGGGTCGCGGCAGTCTAAGTACGTGTTCGCGCCGATACCAGACACATCGAACCCAAGCCGGATGCTGCGGTTCAGCGGCTCGTCGACCACCGAGCAAGACAGAGTGCTCAAGAAGATGGTCGAGCACTACTTCCTCGGCGAACACCCATTGGCGATGCAAATGGTGACCGACTTCGATCCTGGCCGCAAGGTCGGCATGGTGGTGAACAGCTATGAGCAGGTGATGAAGGTCAAGGCCCATATCAAGAGGATAAGGCCAGACCTGGCGGGGCGCGTGATCGGCGTGGCGAACAGGCCGCCCGATCAGAACGATGGGGATTGGATCAGTGCCGCACAGGTCGAGCGCCTGAGCGCTCGGGACAATTGGGACGTCCTCCTCTTCCCGATGAAGGCGCTGGCAAGAGGGGTGAACATCGTCTTCGAATCGGGGCCTAGGGTCCGCGATGCATTGCTCGGGACCCTAGTGTTCCTAATTCGTCCGCATCCGGCATCGGAGAGCCTGGACCTCGTCGCGGGCATTGCCGGTCAGCAGTCATTGGCATTCGACATGCGGCATTTCCGCGACGAGGAAGGATACGAGGACTTGGCGACCGCTTGGCGCCACGCGCGTCGCGAGCTTTCATCAGTCACACGACGCCTGTTGCGGTTCCCACTGCAGGCCAGCCGACTAGGCGAGCTCGCGATACCCTTCACGGCGGACATAATGGTCGACGTGCTCCAGACCATCGGCAGAGCGATGCGCAATGGAGCAGCCGCACGGGCGATCTTCGTGGACGCTGCATGGGCACCTCGCTCCGCGGCAGGTGCTCAGGACAACTTCCGGAGCAGCATGTTGGTGGCGATGCGGGACATCCTGCGCAATCGTATTCACGACGATGACGCCGTCGATGCCGAAATCTATGGGGCTCTCTACTCGCCCTTCTACGATCCGCTGTGTCGCTGCGCGGGCGTAGCATTCTCGGATGGACCACTAGATGAGTGACCGACTGCCAGACATCCTGTACCGCGGCGTGAAAGGCAGTCGGTCTGGAGGAAGGGAAACCGTCGTCTCTGCGCTGCAGTTCGACGGCGAGGCCGGCGATCCCGTGGAGGCTGAACGCGTCACGTGGACAACGCGCGCTGCGGCATTGATGAGGGAGCTCGGTCAGGCGGGTGATGCTTCCGAGAAGGAAGGGGGGCACGCGTTGCCATACGCTTCCCTGCGGGCGTCGATCGCGTCGCAGGTGCCAGAAGCATTGGTCCTGGAGCGCGACCTCGGTGCGCCTTGGTCAGACCAGCCGAGAGCATTGATGGATGTGCCGAGCAGCGGCGATCTCAAGGAAAGACTGGGAAGGGCGCTCACACTCTGGGTAGGGTCGGCATTGCGCCCATGGGCTACAAGAGTCGGTGCGCCCGAGCAGCTCGTGGACGCGATCGATGTCTTGGCCTCGAACGCCTTTTCCGGGCAACGCCGCTCGGTCGTTCTTGGAGGAGCTTTGACGTCCGACAGTTTCGTGGAGGCGCGGGATGCCATCATCCACACCTTCGCGCGTGGACTCGAAGGCAAAGTACTCTTCGAGGGCATGGGGCCGGTTCGGCGGATTGTTCGGGGTCGCAGTTCGTCCAATCAGATCGACTTCGTCACCTGGCCGAGGCGGCACGACGAAGCACTCTATTCGATGGTGGCCACGATCACGGTCGAGACCGTTCCGTTCTCCGAAAAGCCGATCGCCACAGTGCGCGCGTCCCGTCGGCGCTGGATGCAGGAGATTCCAACCGGTCGAGTCCTCATCGGTCAGAGCAACGTGAGCCTTACGCTCATGGCCCAGAACGGTGCGAAAGTGTGCTTGGAAGTACCAGCGCCGGTGCGATCGCAGCAGGTTCAAGACCCGATCTCGCCTGAATTCCTCGGGCACCTGCTCGGCATGGGCGCCGACATCGGCAGCAGCATGGCCGAGCAGGTGGAGAGGGGTGCCAGTTCTTCCCACTTCTTCGGCATCCCTTACTCGCCGCGTTTCGGTTCCCATCCCATCGGCGCGGGCGTTTCCACGAGAGATCAGACCGATCTCTTCGATGTCGTGCGGCAGATTATGGACGGCCTCGGATTCGTCGCGATACCGTTCGAGGAAACAACCACGACCAAGCAGGTGCCGAAGCGGGCCGAAGAACTCCACAAGGCATTGGAGACCGAGGCGCTGCTGTCCGACATCGCCGTTGCAGTAGGGCGAAACGATCTTGCGGACGATGCATCCATCCGAGCCGCGTGGGACTCCCTGGATCTTGGCGAGAATGGTCCGATCATAAGCGCCACGGCCGCGTCCAAGGCCCGCGAGAAGCTGCTGGAGGTCAGAACCGCCAACGCCCAACGGGTGTCCAGAGCTTTCGGTGAGAGGAAGCCATCGGTGGTGGCGATTGCTCGTAGCGAGAACGAGCGCCGCCTGCTCGAATCTGTCCTGCGAACCCTATTCGGGACAAGTATCGAGGTGAGCACTCGTCCGCTGCCCAGCGATGTGCACGGATCACGCGCGACCCTTCCGCTGTCCGAAGCGAAGAATGGTCAACGCTTCGAGGCTCGTGTCGCCGCATGGCGACCTCTTGCCGAGCTGCTTAACCAGATCGATGGCGGCTGTCACGCGCTGGTGCAGGCGACCGACTGGTATGATGGACGACCAGACGATCCAGTCAACAAGCCGGCCGGTCGGTACGCACTCGCCGCGGAGGCCAACGCGAACGTGCAATATCTGCGACCTAGGGCGTCGGGTCATAGAGGATTCGCGAACTACCTCCACCGGATACAAGCGGCGACGTACGATCTGATATTCGGTCATGCAGGACTGGTCTCCGATGTCGCGAACGTGGTCGCCGATGCGTTCCGGGACAGCACGGACGAGCCAACATCGTTGATCGGGATATCCGTCCTCACTCAGGCGCGCACCCGACTGGCAGGCAAGGGCGGCAAGCTCTGCATCGCGACCCGGGTCGATTGCCAGAACGGTCGGACCACGGCACGGGTGGGCTGGTACGACGGCGAGATGAAGTGGTCCGCGAGATGGGAGCCGCTGTTCAAAGCCTTGAAGCGGATCGCAAGCCCTTCGATCAAGGCGTCATTGGGGAGCGGCCTTGCGACCGAACGCGCCAGTTTCCAGGCGTTCGTGCGCGAGATCTTGGACGATTGCGTTGAAGTTGGCGACCGTCCCCTCGTCATGATCGACAGCACTGGGGCAGCCTCCCTGTGGCCCTGGCTTAGGGACGGTCAAATCTCCGGCGAGATCACTCTTGGTTCGGAACGCCTGGACGCCTCTCGTCGATGGCCCGGCGCCAGATTGGTTCGCGTGCGCTTGGGCAATGCGGCTCGGATCGCGGAGCGCAAGACCGCTGACTATGTCGCAGTTACCACCGACACGGGAGCCGAGACCGGTGAGATGCTCCGCCGGTACTGCCCCACCATAGTCGCGAGGACGGTCAAGCTCTCGTCGTCGCGCACTGGCGCTCATTACTGGGCGACAGCGGGATATTTCCAGATGTCGCTGCCAAGAGGACTGAGCGTCTATCGGCGTCTGGTCTCACTGGTTCACGTGGCCAAGGCGTTCAAGGACGCTCCTCAACCCATGGAGAAGCTCTTTGCGCCGGTCGAGATACCGATCTTTGACGTGAGCTACCGGCTCCCGAACCCGATCGAGATCACCGTCGCCAGCACACGGGAGGGGGACGATCCGGATCGCATTGCCCACCTCGTCGCCAGCCTCAGGTACGGCTATGGGCATACCGCGTCCGCCACGTCCTTGCCCGCCCCACTATCGTTCGAGTCCAAGGCGCGAGATTACATGACGCGCTTCGCCCTTGATCTGACTCCGGAGGAGGACGACGAGGCCGCCGAAGTCGGGCAAGGACCAGCGGTCGACGACGGCACGTATGCCGACGACGGCGCGCCGGATGATGCCGGTGCTGGCGGTGGGGCATCCGACAAGCAGGCCTGGGACGGCATACTTGCTAGTAAACCGGGGGTGACGGTCCTCAATGCTCCGCTATGGCCTAGGGACGCCGGCGCGCCCATCTTCAAGCACAGCGATGGGTCTGAGACCGCTGTGCACATGTTTCATCAAGCGCCGAAGGTGGATAGGGAGCGGCGAAACGACGACGGCGATGAAGAAGCGCCTACTTGGTCGGAACTTGCGGGAGTCATCCGTCTCCCGGACTTCGTGACCGAGGAATGGCTCTCCGAGTTTGTGCAGATTCCGAATGCACAGCTCAGGGCCATTCATCAGTCTCGATTGGAACTGGCGACATTGACCGGCTTCGATGGCTGGCCGGACCTCCGGCCCGACCAGAACGACTTCGTGCCGATCCTGTTAAATGGACTGAGGTATCCACGATTCGCCGCCGCGATCTGTCAGATCGCCAAACGAAGCATGGCTTCGAACAAGGCTAAGCAGTGGAGCCCCTTCAACCCTCTCTGGCGCCAAGCGATCACGGCGGCGAAATCCACGGTCCGGTCCGATGCGTCCCTCTCCAGACCCGACACCTTCTGGAATTTCCTCGATATCCTGTTGAAGGGCAACGCGGTCCGACTCGCCAAGGCTCAAGTCGTGCTTGGCGCCTATGAGCACCCGTTCGACGCAGCGATCATCGGCACGATCAAGAACGATGGGCGGCTCGGGGACGTTCGCGAGTTCGCGACCGACGCCGCCGAGCACCTTTTTCGTTCCGACTACGAATGGTCTGGCGACATTCGGCGCTTCCCACCCAAGCCGACTGGCGTGGGTGAGGTGCAACCCACTCAAGCCGAGTTCGCCGAACCCGAAGGGCCATCCATCAACACGGCCCGTCAAACCCAAACGGAGCGTGTCCCCATGATTGGCACCAATGCAGTTGGCCATTCAGCACCTGCCCTGGACATGGGAACGGAAATTGACATGGCGTCCGACGCACCCGATGAGACGACGTCGATCGACGGTGAAGCCGCTTGGCGCAGCGCCATGGGCAGCATCCTACGATTTGCGGACCTCGACGCGGGGCCTGACGAAGGCGTCCTAGCCAAGATCGAGGAGCAGCTCGAAGCCGCGCGGCAGGCGCTTGTTCGATACGATGCGTCCAAAAAGAAGGCTGTGTCCGCTCAAGCCTTGTTGGAACGGTCCCAAGCGATACTCGAACACGCCAAGGCAGTTCTAGTCGATGCCGGGGTCGAGAACGAGGATTTCGGTAGCGTTCCGACCGGATCCTTCAGCGCGACGATCGATCTCGAAGCAGCGGCCTCGATCGAAGAGACGCTTGCGTCGGCGGAGGAAATTGGGAGCCTTGCGCGGGAGAAGATCGACAAGGCGCAACGCATCCTCCGGCAGATGTTGATGACTCGACTGGACGAAGCCTCCGCTCTGAGGATACAAGCGATCGAAGCAGGTCGCAGCGTGATCGCCTCCGCGATCGAGGTGCTGCAGCGATTGGCGCCGGTCCCGCCGCCCCCCGGGGACAGGCAGTTCGAGGCTTCGGGTGATGCAGCCGAACCGCCCGCGTTGGACGAGCCGCCTTCTCTCTCAGCGGACGCGACGGAAGCCGACGAGACCTTCTCGACACCGCTGGACGATGTCGGCGAAATCTCTTCGAAGCGCGATTGGGATTCCTCCTATGAGCTGGATGAATTCCCGCCCGTCCAGGATGCCGATCTCGTCCTCGATCGGTTCGCAACCGAGCCGGACGAGATCGAAGATGCATTGGCGTCCGGTCCGGATCCGATGGTGGCGAAGCTCGAAGAGCGATTCGAGGAATTCGTCGTCACACAGAGGTTCGGGCTTGCATTCCACTTGTCCGAGGCGGCGCGTCGAGCTGGCCTGCACCAGGATTTCGCCGTTTCCCTGCCGGAATTGAAGCTTGCTGCCTTCGCGGGCCGCTTCAACCACGCTGCCCACCAGGGCAGCTCCGTGGTCCACGACCTGATGACCGAGGCCGCGCTGGTGTTCGAGAGCCTCGATGACGAGCAATCAACGACCACGGCAAGGCGGATCATGGGACTGGCTTCGCTCGCACCATTCGCGATCTTCCATGGCGAGTCCGACGCCAAGGCCGCCCTTGAATCCCTGCGTCAGGTGGGGCCGGGCCTTGGGAAAGCAGTCCATGGGCTGAGGGAGGCCTTGGCAGCTCCGCTCAGATCCGGGATCTCGCTCACTCCTTCCCTGCTTCGGCTGGCGCGCGAGGATGCACAGGACGACGAGTACACGCGCATCCTTGCTGACAAGATCAAGCATGCCTTGGAGGAATTCGGGGCCAAGCGCTACAAGTTCCAGTTGGGGAACAAGCTTCGTGGTGCCCTTACCAACCGTGATGGCGCCTTAGGCAACCTTGGGGAGCGGGTCGAACGAGGCGGGCAGTCGGCGTTGGACGCCGCCCGAAAGTTCGCTGCCCAGTACAACGACCGTAGCTCTGTCATCCACCTCCTCGAGGAGACGGAGAAGCGGGTCGCAACATACAAGCTCACAGGCATCGATGGCATCGCAAGAGAGAAGCTCGTCGGTCTCATCCAGTCGCTGGCGCAACTCTGCGCGGAATACGTCGATTCCGCCGACGCTGCGCCAGTGATGAAAGGCATGAGGGCCAATATTCAGAAGGCGAGGTCCGGCATCACCGACGCGGTCGATACCCTGGATGGCGCGCTCGCGCAGTTTCCAGCGGCCACCGCGCTGGAGGCATCCGCCGTCAAGTTCGCACGAGAAGCCTTCGACAGCTTCAAAAAAACGCTGAACGGCGGGGAATCTACCCCTAGCCCAGTCGATCATCTGGTTGCTCTGCATGGGCAGCTCCTATGGGTATCGGCGCTCAACTTCGGCCGCGGTTGGTATCCGGCGCCGTACGCGCCAGAAACGGTCACGAGCGCGCTCGTCGGAGCGGGCTCGGACCAAATCCATGGCGCCGCCGATGGGGCTGCCTTCGATACCGCGATCCGGAAGCGACTGGCTGTCGGATCGCACATCGCAGCGTCGATGATGATCGAAATGGCGGTATCGTTCGGGGTTGCCGACTTCGATCCCGAAGGCCTGTCCGAACTTCGCCTTGCAGATGAGGAGACGAAGAGGGATTCGCTCGAGGCGGATCTTCGTGACGCAAGGTTGATGGTCGACCGCGTCCAACGAATGGGAGGTGTCGGTTCCATCGACGAAGCGCAGTCGCTTCTCTCCCTGCTGGATCGAATCGAACCCAGGGCATTGCCCGAGATCGTGCCCTTGGAGGCACGAACGGAAGCAACGGAGGAGGACGAGCAGATACTCGACTTCAGGGCGGCGTACGGGTTAGTCGCGGACGTCAGGAGCAAGGTCGACGTCCTTCTCACCCGTCCCCGCGAACAGCTGCTGGCTAGACTGGGGGTGTTGGAGTCCAGGAGGACGGCCGCTGCTGGTGATCTGGATACGGTGCGTGGATTGGTGCAACGCGACGATCTCTTGACGGCGACCGAATACGTAGAGTTCCTCGAGAACGGTCGCGGGCTGCCTGAGACCACCTCGCCCAACCCTCGATACAGAGCGTACTTCCCGAAGGTGCCCGATGCGTTGGCGGAGATGTCTCGCACCGAGCAGGATCGCATACTTTCAGTGATCGAAGGGGGCGGCGAGTTCGCCGGTCTGAACTTCGGACGGATCGCTGCGGATCGTCGCGCTGATGTGGTGAACGTGCTGGAGGAGTGGAACGAGCTCAAGCGAGCGGTCGCCTCGTTGCGACAAGAAGCAGACGTCGCAGGCCGCCTCGTGCGGTTGCTCGAAGGCTTTGGACTGAATGTCGTGCTGCGGTCACCGAATCCGCGCGGCAATCGCAAGTTCTACACCATGGACATGCACGTGGACCTGTTGCCGGACAGCGCCTCGGTACTTCTTCCAGACTTCGGCAGTCTTACGGGGGGAGAGTATCGCTTCTGCATCGGCCCCAAGATGCCCACCGATAGCGAGGTTGCCGGCATCGAGGCCGATGCAGGAGCCCTCCGGCTAGTCTTCGTCGTGATCGATGTAGTTCCGTCCGAGCGCCGGCGGCAGCAGCACCTGTCCAGTCTCGAGAAATCAAGGCGGTTGCTCGCGATCGACGAGTCCATCGTCTATTTCACGCTCTCCGAGCCCGAATCGCGCGGACTGACCTTGTTCGAATTGGCTCAGCCCTTCTCCTTCGCGGATCCTTACCGCGACTATGGCAATCAGGCCGTGCCGAGAGAGATGTTCTTCGGGCGCGCCGAGGAGCGCAGAAAGCTTCTTGAGCCCCATGGCAGTTGCATCGTCTACGGCGGGCGACGCCTGGGCAAGACCGCGCTCCTACGTCATCTGCAATCCCAGGAGGATGACCCCGGAGCCGGCACACCGGTGGCGTACGTGAACATCAACGACATCGGGACCAATGCTGGCGAAGAGCAGATATGGGAATCGATGTCCCGCGAGCTGAAGCCGATCTTCTCGAAACCGGTCGAGCAGAGCGATCGGTTCAGCGAGACGATACGGCGCTGGCTGGCGGGGGACAGCAAGCGGCGGGTGCTGGTGCTCCTGGACGAGTCCGATAGGTTTATCCAGGCCGATGCAACCAAGGATTTTGTCCAGTTCATTCGTCTGCAAAGGCTAATGGACGATACGAACCGACGGTTCAAGTTCGTGCTCGCGGGTCTGCACAACGTGACGCGGCTCGTGCACACCGAGAACCCGCCCCTCAAGCATATCGCATCCGATCCCCAGCGTATCGGGCCGCTCATGGACGACGAGCTCGGGGATGCCGAGGCATTGGTCAAGCGCCCACTCGCGGGCATGGGTTATGAGTTCGAGAACCGTGAGGACGTCTGGCGCATCCTCAGCTACTGCAACTACTACCCGGTCCTGGTGCAGAAATTCTGCGAGGGCCTGGTTCGGGAACTGGTCAAGGAAACGTTGAAGAAGCGACGGCCCATAACCGGGATCACGTCGGACCACGTTCGCCTGGCGCTGGAAAACGAGACGATAGCGAAGGAGATCGGCGAGACCTTCGATTTCACGATCAGCAAGATCGAGGACCGGTACTCCCTCATCGCGAACATCGTCGCCGAGCGAGCCCTGCGCGATGCCGCGGACGGCCGAGTGGGTGAAGGCATGACCGCAGTGGAGGTCCGCGACGCCGCCGCGTCCTGGTGGCCAGCGGCCTTCGGGGAGGCCAATCGCCTCTCGGTGGCAGAGGATCTGCTTGACGAGATGGAGGGATTGGGAGTGCTGCGTCGCGTGCAGCCCGATCGCTGGGCGCTTCGTTCGCCGACGATCCTCCGGCACCTTGGCAACGACGACAAGATCGCGGCCAAGCTCGGCGAATTCATGGATCGCAATGCCCCACCGGTCTTCGACCCGCGGTCGATGCGCCGAAAGCTTAAAGCAAATGCGGCCATGCGCATACAGGAGGGCGGGATCAGTCCGCTCACCTTGGGTCAGGAGCACGACATGCTGCGGGACAGGGCTCCTGCCACACTGATCTTCGGCAATGCGCTCTCCGACATCGGGATGGTCACAGGCGCCCTCTCCTCCGCCTCGAGCTCCCGGGAGGACAAGCGCGGTACCGGGCACGTCACGGCCCGGTCGTTCCAGTCGATGGATGCCATGCTCAAGGACCTCAAGGGGCCGTTGCCCGGAGAGCCCGCTGCGCTTCTCGTCGTTCATGACGCCAGTCCATGGAACGCCGCGTGGGTCGAGGGGGCACTCCGCGCCAGATCGGTCCGCGAGGGGAAGGTTCGATTGATCTTCGTGGGGCAACCGGAACACGCCCTGGATTGGGTCCGCGACCCGAGCAGCAAAGCACTGTCCAAGGAGGTGAAGATCGTGCCCTTGCAGACCTGGTCCACAACTCTAGCGGACCATTTCCTGCATCAGGAGCATCTCGATCCGATGCACTTCAGGGCTTCGTTGCAGGCCGCAACCGGCGGATTCAACCGGCTGATGCAGCAATTGTTCACCACGGGAGGAACTGTGAACGCCAAATCCCTAGCGACGAGGCTCGAGAATACGGCAGTTCGACGTCGCCGCGATCCAGCGTTGCCGGGCGAACTGGGCCTGGCAGGGGCGATGTACGACATATTCAAGGCCGTAGCGGTATACACGGAGGGCGATATCACCGCCTATGAGATAGGTGAGGGACCGGTTGCGGAGCTTGGTGCCAACCTCGCGGGGCAGCAGGTCGTCGATTTCGGAGTGATGATGGGTCTGCTCGAGGCACAGGGAGCAGGGTCGGCTCGCGACGAGGACAGCCGGCCGTACCGTTTGAACGCGCTCGCCAGATCGTTGCTCGGGGCCGGAGGTTCGTAGTGACTATCGACTGGGGCAGCGTGGACTGGTGGGATCTACCAGGACCATCAGCGTTTCTAGGACGTGCCGTCGACCGGCTGGCTTCCGACGACGGCGGCTTGATCGGGCTCTCCTTCCCAACACGACGGCCAACCGGCCTGATCCTAGCCCTCGTATCCGCTTTGGAGCAGGGGCGAGGGCTTCGTGCAATCCTGGTAGACGCCCGGAACGCGAGCGGCGCCCGATCGCCTGCTCACGCCTTGGCCGCAGCTGCTGGGGCGCCACCCGGAAGCATCCGATCCACCAATGACTTCATCGAGTCGGCCGCCCTTGCTAACGCCGTGTTCCTCATCGACGAGCTGGGTGTCGAGCAGTGGAACCAGTGGAGCCTCTTCTTCCGCACCTTCCGCAATGAGCGAACCCGGTCCGGAAGGATCTCGGCCCCCAGCCTGGGGGTGCTTACACCGCTGGCTCTCCCTCTCGATGAGGTCGAAGCGGTTTTTGGTTCATCCGAGGTGAAATGGCGAGACGTTGTCTCCCGAGCGGATATGCACCTCTTCGTCGAGTCGCGGCTCGGACGGTCCGGTCGTCTCGCGGAGCGGGCAGCCGTAGCGACTGTCGCGGAAGTCGCATGCTGGGACCCTGGGATTGCGCTTCAACTCACTGAACACCCTATAGGGGACCAGATCGACCCGCGTCAGCTCCTCAGCGCACTGGAACTCAAGCTTGGAACGCCCTCTTGGTCGAACGGGCTCGTCGACCTGATGGACGGAGCCCCGCACATGCACACTCTGGCGCTCCTGGGCTCCAGGGAGCTCTTGGCACGACGGGTATGGCGGGCACACGTCGCGACCATCTTCCCCGCGATTGAACAGATCCGCCAGGCGTTCGTGGAAAGGTACTTCGGCAAGCTCACCTCGATCCTGCCCGTCACCAAGACCTTCCAGAACAACACGGAGCGAACGTACCACCATCCCCTCGAGCTTGAGATCAATGACGTCTTCTATCATCTGAAGGATGAGATCCCGCCGCTCGAAGCGAACCTTCTCCGAGACCTCAAGACGCTGAGGACATCGATGGCACATATGGAGCCCGGCGACGCTTCGCTCATCGTCAGGGCATCCAGGAGCTGGCAGATGATGCTTGGGGATACCGAGGGCTTCGCCGGCGGCGTCGGTTGGGATTGGCCGCGCTGCGGTCAACGCCTCGTCCTGCTGGTCGGTCCGTCCGGGGCGGGCAAGAGCTCCTATGCCGCGGCCAACTACTCGACCGAGCTGGTGATATCCGCCGATGCGATCCGCGAAGAGCTCTATGGCAGCCACAATATGACCGGAGGCCAGGAGGCCGTGTTCAACACGGTGCGGCAACGTGCAAGACTTGCACTCGCCGCAGGGAACAGCGTGGTGATCGACGCCACCAACCTCAGACGCAACGACCGTCTACTCAACGCCACCTTGGTCCCGGCCGACATCGCCGTCGACTACGTGCTCATCGATCGCCCGATTGCGGAGAAGCTGCGCGATGGCGGTTGGCGTCTGGAAAAGAAAGGCCTCATCGAGGGCCACACCAACCTCCTGCTCGGAGAACTTGGTGACATCCTGGCGGGTGATGGCCTGCCGAATGTGACCGTTCTCGATCGACGAACCTAATTCTGTCCAGACGCGCTAAATCCGTCCAGACGCGGATGCCAGCAGTGGCGAAGAGCTCGACTGCCAATGGGTTGGATCGATAGCCAGGCTGGGTTGCTTGCCAGCCAAGAACGCCTTGCTGAGTGGCTCGAGGGCCAGCGACGCCCAGAGCTGGTATTTGCCGAGGTCGTCCGCCGCCTTCCTGGTCAAGACTTGCAGCTCGATTGACGCACTTTCGACGGCCATGTCGCTCGAGAGTAGGGTCGATCAACGGCATACCCAGTGGAGCATTCCAGGTTATGATCGAACGGGCAGGCGTACCCTGGAACCTTTGCGCTATTCGCAGGTCAGATGGGGACTATCGCGAAACGTGAGGTGCTTCCGCGTACAGGAACACCGGCACAGGACGTGTGGGATCTAAAATTGCTTTTTTGGTAGCTCGGTCCTTCGGGCCTCGTGGCGGAGGGCCGAGTTGGGAGCCTCTGAGAAACAAGTGATCCGAGCGTGATCCGGGCCGAGGTCGAGGGCCGCCCTGACTATGAGAGAGGAGCGCTGGTGATACCGACATCGTAAAACTCCGCACGCTTTTGGGCCGCCATCACATAATCCTTGTTGAGCAAAACAATATGCTGGGCGCGTGGCTTCTCATTCTCCGGATCACGAAGCAAGCCAAGTCTTTTTAAGACGTAAAACAACATCGCTAAGCGAACCGACAGGCCGGCTTTGCCACCTTGCATGCCGTAGTCTTTCGCGACCACAGCCTTCTGGCTTTCGGTCAGCTGCGGATGCGGCGTGATCTCCACTGTAACGTGCTCTTGCCACAGAACGTCGTCTTGCCCACTCGCTCCGCTTGGTCCGGGGGACCGCACGTCAAGAATGCGCGGCAGCAGGAAGTCTTTGAATTTTTCATCGATATGGCAGTAGGCACGCGCGTGCCAACGAAACCCGTCATAACCGAAGGCATGGGGAGACATCCGCCGCCATACCGGATCGGTCCGGATGTCGCTCATGGATTGGTAAAGTACCTCTATCGATTTTCCCCCGCGCATGGCATCGAGCACAGCGCGCAACCCAATGGGCTCGACCTCCCGGTGCGGAGTGAGGGCTATGTCCGTATCTGGGCGGTAGCCGATCCATGATTCCGCTGGCTTCGCCAATCCCTCCGCAAGCGAGCGCAGGCGCGACAGATAAGCATCCGAATCGGGTTGCAAAAACTTCGGCTTGAAATTGAGCGACGCGACATAGCGCTTGGCGCTCTTGTCGTAGTCCACATTTCCCGGCGCCCGTTCTTGATAGAGCGTCAAGTCCTTGGACGCCTGCGGCACCGACACGCCGAACATATCGATGATGTCCTTCCGGCGGACGCCGCCCTCCCAGAACAGGCGGAATTCTATGAATTCCAGCCTTTGTTCGACGCCCCACCGGATGCCGGTCACTTCATTATTCATTGCAAGCCTCGCCGATGGGGATAGAAACTATATTGACAGCCAAACACGATCCGTATAGTAACTTAACCCAAGCATAAAGAATCGTCAATTAAGAGGAGTGCGTAGCATGAGCCGCGACCACGTAAGTCACGCGGACCTGGTTCGTTTTGCCGACGAACGGGTGAACCTTAAGCGCGATGATGCGGCGGATTTGCGCGCTCAGGCGAACCGGTTGCGGGACCGCCTGGAGACTTATCTGGCAGACCACCCTGACTTTGCACTGCGCAAGATGATGCTGTCCGGAAGCCTCGCCAAGGGCACGGCGCTGAAGTCGATCAGCGATATCGACGTGGGCTGCTACGTTTCTTCCGACTCGGCCCCGGACAAAATCTCAGACCTGATCGACTGGCTGGCAAAGAAGCTTGAAACGGCGTTCCCGAACTTCAGACCCGAGCAGATCAAGCGCAAGACCTATTCCGTCGGGGTCCATTTCATCACCACCGGCAACGAAGTTGACATCGTCCCCATTCTCTATGCGGGCGATCCGCAGTGGCGCGGCGACCTTGTTTCGCAGGACACGGGCGAAAAGCTGATGACGAGCGTGCCGATGCACCTCGAATTCATCCGCAAACGCAAATCCGCCAACGACAAGCATTTCGCGCAGGTCGTGCGGTTCGTGAAGTTTTGGAGCCAGCTTATCAAGCAGCAGGACGAAAATTTCCGGTTCAAGTCCTTCATGATCGAGCTGATCGTCGCCTATCTCGCCGACCGCGGCCTTGCGTTGAACGACTATCCGTCGGCGCTGGGGAAGGTCTTCGCCTTCATAGCCAACGGCGACTTCGAAACGGCCATCGCCTTCTCCGATTACTACAACCCGGCAATTTGCGCGGCGACGGGCGCGCCCGTCCGAATCTGGGACCCTGTCAACAACAAGAACAACGTCAGCGCCCTCTACACCCAGCAGAACAAGGAGAAGATCGTCGAAGCCGCTCTTGATGCGGGTGACGCGATCGACTCGGCGCTGCGCGCGATCACCAAGGGCGAGACCGTGCGCTACTGGCAGAAGATTTTTGGCCCGACGTTCAATGTGTGAGGCAGTATGAGCTCCTATTCCATCACCGATACCGAAGCCTTCACGATCGCCCATGCCCGGCGGATCGCATCGAAGGTTGCCACCGACCTGCTGCGGTTCCAGTCGCTGTATAACGGCGTGCCGTCGACGGCCTTGATCGACAACTACGAGAAGGAGATCGTCGAGTATCTCCGGCACGACGTCGTCGAGTCCGTGACATACGGCTTCAAGCGTGACGGCAAGTGGACCGAGGCCGCCGTGCGCTATCGCGCACTGGCTGGCGGCATCCTTGTCTCCGACGATGATCCGGGCAAGATCAGACCGCGTCTTGACGTCGCCGGCGGCACCTTCACGTCCTTCCTCGTCCACAACAGCAACTGGTCGAACAAGACCGCCGCCGAACGTCAGGCGATCGAGAACGCCTGCCCCTTTCAGCGGTCGTCGGGCACTGAGCCGCCGCTCGAATCGGGTTATTGGACCGACGATCTCAACTACATTGCCGGCGGTCGTGGCCTCGGCCGCAGCACAGTGAGGAAGATATGAGCGACGCCATTTCAATTGACGACCTTTTCGACCGCCGTCTCGATTTCCCCGACATGGGGGCCGCGCGGCGGCTTGCCCGGCTTGTCGGCATAGATGAAGCGAAGACGCGCCTCGCCAAGGTTCTCGGCGTTCTCGTCAATCCTGCCGGGCCGCGCGAGTGGGCCGAAAAGCACCATAAGGGCGCGTCCGTCGCGCTCGACTATCTGGAGCGGCGCCCGCCACTTGTCATTCTGGCCGGCGACGTGGGAACGGGAAAAACAGCGCTCTCTGAAACCGTCGGCGACGCGGTCGCACGACAGGAGAAGATCGGCGTCACGCTCTACCCCTTGTCCCTTGCAACGAGGGGCAGCGGCAAAGTGGGCGAAATGACGAAGCTGCTGTCGGCGGCTTTCGATGCCACGCTCCTTGCGGCGGAAAAACTCAAGCGTTCGTCCGGGAAGGCATCGGGCGGGATCATCTTTCTGGTCGATGAGGCCGATGCCGTTACGCAGAGCCGTGAAAGCGCCCAGATGCACCACGAGGACCGGGCGGGCGTTAACGCGTTTATCCGCGGCGTGGACCGGCTTGCCGAGAAGCAGTTGCCGGTGGCCGTCGTTCTTTGCACCAACCGTTTGTCGGCCATTGACCCGGCCGTGCAGCGGCGCGCTGCGGAGATTTTCGATTTCGACAGGCCCGGCGACAAGCAGCGCCGCGCCGTCATCGAAGACCCGTTGACAGAGCTGGGTTTCAACAAGGCGCAGATCGATCAGATCGTGAAGCTGACCGGCGGCGAAAAAGACACCGTTGGTTACACATTCTCCGACCTGACGCAGCGCCTGCTGCCCACACTCATACTCGATGCCTATCCCGACCGGCCTGTCCGGTTCGAGCGAGCCCTTGAGATCATGCAGGCCATGAAGGCCACGCCGCGCTTCCGCGACGGCAAGACGACGTGACCGCAGCTTTTACGGAGGACCAGTCTTGACCCAAGCTGTTATCGTCGCCCGCGATGGAGCGGCCTATCAAGCCCGCCTTTTCTGGCAGAAGGCGGCGCTGCTTCTCGATCCCCACGGCCCCGTCGTAAAGGTCGGCTTCGAAAGCGGCGCGAACGGGTTTGATGACATGTGGGTCGAGTACGACCCGGCTCTTCTCGATCAGGAAGGGCACCCGCTACGCCGGGAACATGTCCAATGCAAATGGCACGTCAGCCCCGACAGCTACGGCCATGCCAGCTTGGTTGATCCGGCATTTCTCGGTGCGACGGCGCGGTCTCATTTGCAGCGCGCCATCAAGGCGCAGCGCGACCACGCGCCTGATGGCATGGGCACGCGCTTCCGGCTCGCTAGCAACTGGCGTATTGATCGCGCCGACCCGCTGCGCGCGCTCGTCAACGAGCGGTCGCACACCCTTCGTGTCGGCATGCTTTTCGGAACCGCCACCGACAACAGCGGCATGGGTCGGGTGCGCAAGCTTTGGCGAGAACACCTCGGTGTCACGGACGACGAACTGCGCATCCTCGCGCGGACTCTCGCTTTTTCGGAAACGTCGGAATCGCTGGACGGGCTGCGCGAGCTTCTCGACTTGCATTTCCGGGCAGTGGGGCTGAAACGTAGCCCCCTGAACGAGAGCGCCTTCATCTATGATGAAGTGGTCTATCAGTGGGCTGCGCAGGGCCGCCTGGAATTCACGCGCGCGAATTTCCGTGGCCACTGCGAGAAAGAAAGCCTGATCGGCGAGCCCGGCGAGGGGCGTCCGCGGGTTTACGGCGTCAAGTCATTCGAGCATGCAACCGACCGTCTGGAAGACCGCTGCTCCAAAGTGCTCAACCTTGTGCCGGGTTTTGCCGATCGCCAGATACGGCCGGACTCGGACTGGCAGGGGACGCTGTATCCGGCGCTGAAGACCTTTCTTCTTGAAGCTGCGCGCGAGAGCGAACGGATCAGGCTTGTCCTCGACGCCCATCTGACGCTTTCATTCGCGGCAGGTTCGGTCCTCAACATCAAATCGGGGCGCCTCATCGAGCTGGAGCAACGCACGACGGGCCGCGCGATCTGGGCTCCTGATGACCAGCCTCTCGATAACGCCTGGCCGGGATGGGCCTTCAGTGAGCACGACGGCAAGCCGGAGGGAGGCGGGATAATCGTCACCGTGAGTCTCACTCATGACGTAGCCGCCGCGGTGTCCAGATACGCGGCCGTGTCGCTGCCCGCAGCGCGCGCGACGCTTGACGCGCGGATCGCGACGACGCCTGGGGCCCGCGCCGTCAGCTGCGGCCGTCACGCATTCGAGCTGGCCGAGTCTCTGGTCGCCAAGATTAAGGCTCTCCGTGACACTGCGCCGGGGCAAAGGATTCATTTGTTCATGGCTGTACCGGGGGCCTTTTCATTCTTCCTGGGCCAGCGCGCGACCGCTATCGGACCACTCACGCTTTATGAGTTTGATTTCGATGGCAACAGCGGGGGTAGCTACGAAGTGTCGCTGTCCTTGCCGGTCACGGTGACGTAGGAGACGAAGCGCCGCTCCCGCTCAAGATCGTCATCGCGCCTGCGGCAGCGCTCGCACTCCACCGGGGAGAAGCGCGGCGGTTATGGCGGATTTGATCCATTATTCTTTGTGCTGCGCGACATTGTGGTCGCGTCTCTCGAGAGCCGACGACGTCATGCCAGGACGAGACACCCTCAACCGATTCTCTGGCATGATCCCAGTCGTGAATATCAAACCGACCCTAAATAGACCGCAACGCCTAGCGGCCTTCCCGCCTGTCGCCGGCGACTTGGCGGCAAATCTGCTCCTGTGAAGCAACGCGGGAGGCGAACGATGGAGCTCTTTTGTGGACTGGACGTGGCGATGGATGAGAGAGCGCTATGCGTCGTCGACGATCATGGCGTGGTGCAACTGTGACGACGGCGGTCACGGATCTCGATGCGCTGTTTGCGGTGCTGAAGCCGTTTCTGCCGAGCCTGCGCCGCGTTGGCCACGAGGCAGGATCACTGTCGCCGGTCTGCATCCGGAACTGAAGAAACTCGGCCTGCCGGCGATCTGCCTGGAGACGCAGCACGTGCGCGGTGCGATGTCGGCGCAGCGCAACAAGACTGACAGGGCTGATGGACTCGGCATCGCCCACATCATGTGCACCGGCTAGTTCCGCCAAGCCTACATCAAGTCAGAGAGCTGCTACCGGACGAAGCTTCTGCTGATGAGCCGGCGCAATCTGAAGGCCAAGTTTTTCGACCTGGAGAACGCCATCGGGCACTCGCTGAAGGCATTCGGCATCCCCTTGGCAAGGTCGGACGCGCGCTTTCGAGCAGACGGTTCGCCAAGCTGTGGCCGACGATCCGCTGTCGGCCAAACTGATGGACGCCATGCTGTCGGCACGCGCGGCGATGCCGGCTGCACGATCTCGTTGTGAAATGGTGGCGCGCAGCGAGCTGTGTCGACGCTTCATGGCGATCCTCGGCGGCGGCCCGGTGACGGCACTTTCCTTCATGACGGCTATCGACGATCCGTCGCGCTTTCGCCGCTCGCGCGACGTCGCGGCCTACTTCGGGCTGACGTCGCGGCGCTGGCAGTCCAGCTCAACGATCGACATTCAGGGATGGATCTCCAAGGCCTGTGACGCGGACGTGCGGCACGCGCTCTACGAGGCGGCGTCAGGTTTGATGACGCGCTTCAAGGGTAGGGACAAGGTCAAGACTTGGGGCCAGGAGGTCGCCAAACGCTCCTGCCACCGCAAGGCTTGTGTCGCGGTGGCGCGCAAGCTGGTGGTGATCATGCATGCGATCTGAGCGACGGCACGTTCTATGTCGGCGATCCGGCTGCGGGCGAGGCCGACGCCGCGCAACGCGCCCACATCAAGGATCGGCGCCTGCTCGGAGCGCATCGATGAGCGGCGCGACGGCGGTTGAAACGCATGGCGCCCTCACGCTAACAGACGCCATCTGACACAACGAGATCCGCCCCGGCGGATGAGAACCGATGCAGACCAGGAGCGACGAAACGCACGTTATCTTGCCTGCGGCCGCGCTGACGAACAGTCGGCCGAACCGCGCCGGATTGCCTGTGACGCTGCTCCGTCACTCCGATGGAAAAATGCGCCACGACGGTTCGAGCGCTGCAACCATGCAGCCGAACCACACCGTCGCAGAGCGCGGAAGATTGCACGGCGTATCGGAACTCAACGGTCAAAAGCGGAATCGTAGCGCAGAGAATAGATTCGCATATTATCGTAGATGTAAGGATGGACGACGATGGTTACAAAGTATCGCAAAACACAACCGATTGAGATGGCAAGATAAAAGGGCGCACATTGCGCCTCGGTTTTGTGGTTGTTATTGCTGGATTTTCTGGTGCGTTGGCACATTGCAAGACAGCAGCGCAATGTGTGCGGAACGCCCAAGCCGTTGTATCTGCGTTCTCTTTCCCACATTGCAAGATCGCGCCATGGACGATGAGCGCGAGTTTCGCATTCGGCCCGGTCGCATTCGCTCGACCCGTGCCCAGCAGGTCCGGCCGTTTATCGCACAGGCATTGGCGGCGGCGAAAAAAGCAGGGGGCGGCATTCGCGCTCGGGCCGGATTTTTCACGGCAATCGCTCTCGGTTTGGTCACGGTCAGCGCGCCAGCATCCAGGCCAATCGCTTCATTACCTCGCGTTCGCGCGGCGCCGTTATCAAGGCCCGCGTCGTTCGTCATTCCGTGCGCGCTACCCCGCTTGGTGCACATCTCATGTATCTGCGGCGCAACGGCGTGACCCGGGACGGGGATAGGGCGCGGCTGTTCGGGTCGGGGACCGAGAATACCGATGGAGAGGCCTTCGCCTCACGACCCAGTACGACCGGCATCACTTCCGCTTTATCGTCTCGCCAGACGACGCCCTTGAAATGCCGGACCTGAAATCCTTCACCCGAGATCTGGCCGGGCAGATGGAGAAGGATCTCGCAACACGGCTCGACTGGGTCGCCGTCGATCACTGGAACACCGAGCATCCGCCTGTCCATCTGATCGTACGCGGTGTGCGCGACGACGGCCAGTACCTGGTCATCATCTCGCGCGACTACATCAAGGAAGGAATGCGCGACCGGGCTCGCGACCGGATCACCCAGGAACTGGGGCCGCGCAGCGATCTCGACATCCGCCGCTCGCTCGAAAGACAGATCCAGTCCGAACGTTGGACGCAACTCGATCGCCAACTGCTTCGCGACAGCCGCGAGACCGGTGTCATCGATCTAGCCCCCCGTCCTCATAGCCGACCGGACGACTATCACGCGCTGAAGATCGGCCGTCTGCGCAAGCTCGAAACCTTTGGTCTGGCCGATCAGATCGGGCCTGGCCAATGGGTGATTGAGGACAAAGCCGAGGTCACACTGCGCGAACTCGGCGAGCGTGGCGACATCATCAAGCGCATGAACCGTGCGCTGGGTGCTCAAGCGTCGAGCGCGGATCAACGAGTTGCGTTCTGGCGGCGGAAAGTCTTAACGCGCCCATCATCGGCCGTCTGATCGAACGCGGGCTTGACGACGAGTTGAGTGGCGCAGCCTATGTGTTTGATCCCGAGCTTTGATGGTGCATTGTTTTCTTTCGAATGGAAGGAGGCACTATGGGCCAGGTTCTACACGACAGCACCACGACGACAGAGGCAGTCCGTCGAGCAATACAAAATAGTCAAGAGAGCCTGAGAGCGCTGGCGAAGCGCTACGGCATCAATCAGAAGACGGTTAGGAAGTGGAGGAACCGGACGTCGGCCGCCGATCTTCCGACTGGCCCCAGAGATCCGAAGTCGACAGTGCTATCGACTGAGGAAGAGGCGGTCATCGTCGCCTTTCGGCGTTATACGCTGCTGCCACTGGACGATTGCCTCTATGCTCTCCAACCGACGATCCCGCATCTGTCGCGGTCATCCTTGCATCGGTGCCTGCGGCGTCACGGGATAGGCAGGTTGCCGGATGTCGAGGGCGACAAGCCGGCAAGGAAGAAGTTCAAGGCCTATCCAATCGGCTACTTCCATATCGACGTCGCCGAGGTGCAGACGGCTGAAGGCAAGCTGTAGCTCTTCGTGGCCATCGATCAGACGAGCAAGTTCGCCTATGTCGAACTGCAAAAGTGGGCCACCAAGATGATCGCAGCCGAGCTCTTGCGCCACCTCATCCCGGCGGTTCCCTACAAAATCCACACGTCCCTCACCGACATCCAGTTCACAAACCGCGAGCAGGACCGCACGGCCATGGAGCACATCTTCGGGCGCACCTGCCGGGAAGACGGCATCGAGCATCGCACGACCAAGGTGAAGCATCCTGGACCAACGGACAGGTCGAAAGGATGAACCGTACCATCAAGGAAGCCACCGTCCGACGCTTCCACTACGACAGCCACCAGCAGCTCGAAGCCCATCTCGCCGACTTCATCAGCGCCTACAATTTCGGACGCAGGCTAAAGATCCTGAAGGGCCTCACGCCATAAGAGTTCATCTGCAAAATCTGGACAAAAGAGCCAAAACGATTCACGCTCGATCCTATCCAGCAGATGCCGGGACTAAACACCTATGCCGTGGTCGATGGCAGCGACGGGCGCACCCATCACATCAAGCTTCCCGATCTGGAAGCCACTGGCGACAGCGCACCGGGATCGATTGTCGAGTTGCGCAAATTCGATGATGCTCGCGGTCAACGCCGGGCAGTGCTGGCAGTGCGCTCCGATCTTGGTGTGAATGAACAAGTTGGCGCATTGGGTGCGACCTGGCTCGACCGCCAGGCGATCGCTCGCGAGCCTGTCGCCGTGGCCGAAGGTGGCTTCGGCGCCGAGGTCCGCGAAGCCTTGAACAGGCGCGCCGAGCAATGGATTGAAGATCAGCTAGGAGCCCCGACGGTCGACAGTCGGCCAACTCTGGCATCCACGCATTGTGGGCGAAGGGCAATGTTGTCAGTTCAGGAGCCTCGCCGGAAATGTCGGTTTCTGGTGCAAAGCACGCATTGATGTGAGTGGAGGCGGAACCATACGAGATAATACGGGAAGGCCTTGGCCTTTGTGGCCTCGTCCTCCACGGCGCGGCGAGAGCCTTGGCCTTGCATCGCACAGAGGTGCGCCAAGAACTGCGGAGTCGGTTGCAGTTTCAGCAAGCGTCCTAACCCGCTCAACCGAGGAATTTATGGCCGCCGTCCACCTCTAGATTCTTGAGGCCGGCAGGGAACTCCCCATATCGAAGCAAGGCCCGCACTCAGCCCGCTGTCGAGCCAGCGCTGGCTTGTCAGAATACATTCCAAGCCTCTAATTTTCCGATATACTTGTTTCAGCGAGTGTGGGCGGTGTCGCTGACATGATTGATTCAGACGTGTTTGATTTTGTCGAACGCTGCAGGAAGCACACGGCAACCGGGCCGTTGCTAAATGATCTTCTTGAAACGGTCAGAAATCTCGGCTTCGAACATCTCATCCTGAGTGGTGTGCCACTTGGAGGGCAAAAGCTGGCGCCGATGGTTGAACTGAATGGCTGGCCCGCAGGCTGGTTCCAACGTTATGTCGAGGCCGAGCATGCCGCCGTTGATGGCGTCTGCATATACTCGGCGAAAACCCTGAAGCCGTTCCTTTGGGCCGACGTCCCCGCCAAATGGTCCGATACGGAAGGTTCGCGACGCGTTGCAAGCGAAGCGACAGAGTTCGGCATCCTGAGCGGTTTTGCCGTGCCAATGCTCAGCGTCCATCATTGGCAGTCTGTCTTGTCATTCGCCTCCTCTGCCAAGTCCTGCACGCTCTCTCCGCGACAGCAGGTGCAACTGGTGACGATGGCGGTATACGCCGGCATGTCGATCCAGGCTCTGTCAAATGACGACGACGGCGATGAAGGTATGCTGTCGGATCGCGAAAAGGAGGTGCTTTTGTGGGCTGCGGCAGGCAAGACTTCGTCGGAAACATCCCAGATCCTTGGCGTGACGGAGCGCACTGTCAAATGGCACGCTACGCGGGCCCGTGAGGCTTTTGGCGTCGCTTCGACCACGCAAGCCGTCGTCGAAGCAGTTCGCAGGCGTCTAATCCATCCCTGAACGTGTCAACTGTCCGATCGGACAGGTGACGTACTTTAGCGAGACTGCAACTATTCCCCCGAAGAACGATCGGGGGATCGCGCAATGATAGCTGCGCATGTCGTCAACGCGCATAACAAACATCTTTACGAAAACGAATTCGAAGAGTTTTTGCGCCGGCGGCACGACTTTTTCGTGCACCAGAAACATTGGCGACCTGCGAGCCCGGATGGTCGCGAGTTGGACCAGTTCGATACGGAAGCGGCAACCTATCTGCTGGGTATCGAAGACGGTCGCGTGGTGACCTCGGCTCGATTGATTCCAACGAGCGAGCCGCACATGGTCTCGGAGGTCTTTTCTCACATGTGCGAAAAATCGGGCGTGCCCAGGCGTCCCGATTGGGCCGAATGGACACGCACTTTCGTCGTGCCCGACAAACGCTCGACCGGTCTGCGGGGCACGCTGACTCAGCTGTGCTGCGCGGTGATGGAATACGCACTCGATGAGGGTCTCAGCGCCGTTGGCGGCATCCAGGAAACCTACTTCATGCCCCACCACGGCGCGCTCAAATGGCGGGCCGAGCCGATGGGCATGGCGAGGGAAGAAAGCGGTGAGTGGTACATTGTCGCCTATATAGAAGTGAATGAGGCGGCACTGGCAAGTGTTCGGAAGATCCTGGGCATAGGCCATTCGCTGCTGGTTCGTCGCGGCATTCAACGGCCATTCCTCGAAAGCAGCAAGAACCTGCTGCGCGTGCCTGCATAGTAACAATCGGCATCAGGAGAAAGCATGAGAACGGAGGCCATCTTCATCGCTGCAACTATCGTCGTTGGGCTTGCATCCGGCACACAGGCCTGCAGGTCACAGCCTCCGGATGCGCAAGCCAGTGTTGAGGCGGGCTGCGTCATGATGAAAGCAGGCGACAAACTCTACAACATCACGCAAGCCAGCCCGGAGCCGGTGGCAGTAACTTGCCGCAACATAACCGGATGATGTAGATACGTGCCAGCAGGGAATCTTCTGAAGGCCGCCTAATTAAAAACCTGACCCCGAGAAAGGCTGTCCCAACAAGAAATAATCTAGACAAAGTTTATCAGAGTATGCGTATTTACCCATGATGAATTTAGGTTAGAAAAACACAGCAGCGTAAGCAGGTTTTCGCTGAAAAAGTGTTATTCGCTGTGCGCTCTCGGATCTATGTGATGATTGATAGATATGCGGATATAGTAGGCATCCTCGAGGGCGCTGTGTCATCAGATGACATTGGCGCACATAAGAATTTCTGGCGTACGCTGACGCGCGATGAATTTGTCGCATACAAGGTATTTGGCAGCGTGGCACTGATTGCGCCGTCCAAGGTGGGCAATGGGTTTGACCCGGTAGAGTCAAACCTTGTCAAGGCGCTCGAAGCGCGCCAGCCTTTCGGGCGCGACGTTGGAGTTGCCGGAGCAACGTTCAGGAGAATGCCAGCGGGGCGCCCCGTTGTTTCTCAGGATCAGATCGATCGTGTTCGTGCATGGCTTGAGGCTGGAGCGCCAGCCTGATCCAGGAGGAAAACGAAAATGAACTTGATTGCACGCATGAGCGGCTGTGCCGCTGCACTTTTAGTCCTCAGCACAATCTTTCCAGCGTCCTTACAAGGGCAGAGTGGAGCCCCTGTACTGCGGCCCAATCCTGCAGATGCAATCAATCAGCCTCACAAGCACGCCTGGGATCTTTTCTTGGCAGTCAATCATCCCGCCGACCTTTCCCAAGGGCGTGGAATTGCTGATCCTTCGAAGAAGATCGGCGATGCCGGGCAGGTGGTCTGGGAGACGTGGAAATTAGCCCGGACCGAAGTGTTCTTGGACCCAGCCACGAAACCTGAGACATGGGAGACGCCGCCCAGCAATACTGCGAAGATTGTTGATCCGCCAAAATCGTCGGTCTTGGTCGCGGAGCTGTTGAAAGGCAAGAACGGCATCGGCATTCAGCTCGATCCCGGCGAGCCGACCAACGAAACACGAATGAACAAGCCAACATTCGATTTTATCCGTGACAACGGACTCTATTCCGTCGAGGGACAAGAAGAATTCATGCAGGCCATGTTGGCCGCGGCGCAGAAGATGTCATTTCCACTTGAGTCGATTGAGGTGAAAGCCTCGTGGAGGAAATTTGCTGTGGCCGAGGAGAAGCCTGAGATCTCTGGTCGTTATTACACGCACCGCGACGAGAACGGTGTGCTCTGGGGTCTCGCCGCGTTGCATATTCTTACTAAAGAGGTTCCGAACTGGTTCTGGACCTCGTTCCGACAAGTTGACGGGCCAACGCCAGCATTTCCACAACCTGATCCTGTTGGTCGACCGGCTGCTCTCAATGGAACGGTTTGGCAGAACTATGAACTCAGCGGTGTCGAATCGGATTTCGTCGATTCAATGGGACGCCCAAATATCCTTTCTGATCCGATAATAGAGGGCGGTTTTGAGCATTCTTCCTGCATTAGCTGTCATGCCCACGCGGCCATTCGAACCAAAGTTGATGACGTACGAGATGAAATGCCGTTCTTCTTTGGTGTAGACGGAGCAGGCCAGGGGCTCACCCCATAGGGCCTCCTGGACATGACACGTCGCTGCCGGTCGCCGACCAGACAAATATGTTCGTCGATGCCAATGGAGATCTGCAGTTCTTTCAGCAGGATTTCGTTTTCGCCCTACGGCGCGCAAATTCCCGCAAGTAGCGCTGGAATCCGGGGCGGTGAAGCATCGCCGATTGAAACCAGCTATCCCACGCGACAACAGTTCGGAGGACGTGACCATCATGTCGTTTTCGGTTCGTGGATTGCCGGAGTATCACAAAGGTATGCTCGTCGTGGGTCTTCAACCGTCAATGGGTCGGTTCTGGCCGGGAGCGACCCCGGGTGTCGTTGCCGCGTCGCTTGATTCCCCGGCCATTTCGGCGATGGTGGGGCTTTCGCGGCGAGGCATGATCAAGCGGGTTATCCCGTTGTCGTCGGCGAGCCCAGGGGACGGGTTGGTTCCGGTTCTAGCTAGCTCGGCTGCAACCATAGCCGGTTCCCAAGCAAGATACGGCGGGGGCGGGGGCCGTGTTGCTGCAACGCTTGGCGCCACCGCGAGCCAGAAACGCAGCAAGGATGCAAACGCGGGTGTTTGCATTGTTGAGCTGGACTCGGAGGGCGACGAAAATCGCTTACGTGACGAGCTTGCTAACGACCCGGATGTCACATTTGCCGCGCGCGTCCCCGTCCGCTACGCCTCAGTTCGTCGCCCTCGCCGGAGCAAGGTTACAGGTGCGACGCCGGCGGCAATTCCTCCCGCCGGCGATATGTGGAACCTGGCGCGGATTGGTTGGAGCGAAGCGCGGGGATTGCCTGGTTTCCAGGATGCAATGAAAATAAAGGTGGCCGTTCTTGATACTGGAATTGACGAACAGCATCCGGATTTGGTTGGTCGGATAGCTGGTTATGTGCATAGCTATGCAGGCGTATCCGCGCCATCCGGTCCCGAAGATGTGATTGGACACGGTACTCATGTCGCTGGAACGATCTGTGCAAATTTCGATAACGTTTTCGGAGTACGCGGTATTGCCTCTTGTGCACTGCTGGCTTGGAAGATCTTTGATGACGAGCCGGATCTCCTTCGGGTGCTGCTAGGACCAGACGAGTACGTCTATTATGTGGATCCTGTGATGTATCGTCGTGCGCTAAGCGAGTGCCTGGACGCGAAAGTTGATGTCGTCAATCTAAGCATCGGTGGGCCGGGTGAACCTGACCCGCAGGAAAGGCAGTTGTTCGACCTGTTGGTGGCCGACGGTGTGACGGTTGTTGCAGCCATGGGAAATGAACGCAGTTTGGGTAGTCCAATTTCCTACCCTGCAGCAATACCAGGTGTGATCGGCGTTGGTGCGACGACAATTAATGACAGGGTCGCCGATTTTTCGAACAGAGGGGGGCACATCTCAATCGCCGCTCCTGGCGTTGGCATCTGGTCAACGCTACCGACCTATCCTGGTCAGACGGGCTTCGTAGCGGCGACAAGACCAGATGGAACATCGATCCGGGGGCGCCGAAGTCGCGGGACACGAACTACGCCTCCTGGCAGGGAACGTCCATGGCCAGCCCGCACGTTGCGGCAGCGGCGGCGCTAGTGCTCGCGAACAAGGGTAAGATGCCTGGGCATGACGTGAGAACTGCGTTGATGAACTCGGCTGATCTTGTGCCTGGTATGGGTGGTGCTGCATTCCATCCCGACTATGGCGCCGGCCGGCTGAACTTGGCAAAATTGCTTAGTTAGCAACGGCAGGAGACTGTGTGTTTGCCCCAGCCGGATGTACTGCTGTTCAACTTTAAGCCGGATGTCCCCAGACTCCGTCGGGATGAGTTGCTGGCGACGATCGAAGGGTGGGCCGAAGTAAAAGCTGCGCAATATCTGAATCCTACGGCGAAGCGCGCTGAAACAGCTCGAATGGGTTACGTCGAATTGACGGAAGGCGCCGACACTGAAGCCGTTGGGCGCAAGCTTTCGGAGCTCGTTGAAGTTGAGATGACACAGGAGCCGGCACGACGTGGGCTTTAGGTGGTAGCCTGTGATTAGCCATCGGGCGGTTGTCTCCGATCGCCCGGTCAAGGGGCGCGGTCGTAGTAACTTCCGTACTACCAACCATTCAGAACGCCGGCGTGTCGCTCTAAATCAATTCCTAGTTGAATTTATTTGATCGATAGTATTGTATCCAAAAGCTGGCGTCGGGATAAAAGTGAAAACGGAAGTATTAGCAATGTCTTAGAGGTTGGGTGCCGCAAACCGATGGCCAGAAAACGCAATTCCTCGGAAACGGCGCCCAAGCCGATCAAGGCGCAAGATGCTATGATGCTGGACCCTACGGCCACGGGGTCGCCGTTCATACCGGTTGGAACAGGCGAAGGATCGTCGGGTGTAGCCGCAAGTCAGCCGCCCACACCGGAAGAAGACCTCGTCGTCGAAGTTGAATTGGCACCGAGCGCAAGTGCAATTGGCTCTGCGCTCTCGAGCAACATTGCGGGCTATCTCGCAGAAGGCGCCGGCGCCGCGCCGCCGGACGTGGCATTGCGCGGCGTCTTGCGCCGCTATGGGTTGCTTGAGGCGCGATCGGTGTTCACAGAGGGGCAGGTTCAGGCGGAACAGGCGCGGCTCGATGCGCTTCGGGCCGCGACCGCAATCGGATCTGCATCGGTTGAACAGGCAAGTGCACTGGAGCGCCTTCCGCCGCTGTCCAGCTTCATGCGGCTGCGCTTTCCGGGGGGTACGCCTCCGTCCGAGGTGACGACAGCGCTCAAGCAACTGCCGGAGGTCACCAAAGCGGTTATCGTGCCCAAGGCGGCGCCGCCAATGCTCGCCTTGTCGGAGCCCGATCCTACCGATCCGCAGATCGGCGACGGACCGCTCACGTCAGACCCCGCAACTGGACTGGAATCGCAGTGGTATCTTCATCGCACCCGCGTGCCGCAGGCTTGGCAGTATTCGCGTGGCGCGAACGTTGTGGTCGCAGATATCGACTGGGGTTGCCGCACATCTCACCAGGAATTTCGGGCTTCCATCGATCGCTGCTACAATGCGGTCGATGGCGGTGCCGATGTGACGCAAGGATCGCACGCGGCGCATGGGACTGCGGTGCTCGGCATCGCCGGAGCGCGCGCAGACGGCGTTGGCATGGCCGGATATGCGCCGGAGGCTTCGCTTTGGGCGGTCCAAGGGGACAGTGGCCCGAACGCACCCGTCTTCGAAGAGCCGTGGGCCGAGGCGGTCGACTTCGTTCGTCGCACCAATTCAGCGAACCGACGCAAGGTCGTGATCGTAGAGGTTCAGACTACGCTCGGCGGCAATTTCGAGCAAATCCCATCCGTGCATCGTGCGATCCGTGCTGCGATTGCCGACGGCTGCGTCGTCTGTGTGGCTTCAGGCAACGGCAATCGACCGGCCGACAGGACCGATTCCGATGAGCCGTTCGATCCAACCGGCTCGATTCTCGTCGGAGCGACCGCATACGACGCCAACTTGAACAAACGCGCCTTTTTCAGCAACTACGGCGGCCGTGTCGTGGTTTCGGCACCAGGCGACCTGAACCACGACCTGACCTGCGGTCATGCGTCGGACTCCTCTTACCGCAACGGCTTCGGCGGCACGTCCGGTGCGACCCCTAAGGTCGCTGGCACCGTCGCGTTGATGCTGTCGGTGAACCCGGACCTGACACATGGCGACGTCCGGGACATCCTTTCCGGAACGGGCTCCACGCTGGTTGAAGATCCCGGCAAGCCGATCGGCACGTTCCTGAACGCCGAGGCCGCGGTGGCCGAGGCCCTGCGTCGCCGCAGCTTAAGCCAGCCTACAGAGGCACTGCGCACGCCGGCCGGGATGGAGGTGGCCGAGCCGCCGAAAACGAAGTCGGTCCATGGCATCAATCGTCGCCAGAGCCAATTGGTGCTGCCCAGGAATACCGGCGGGCCGATCAGCTGGGAGACGGTGGCCGAAACGCCGATTGTTGCCGACGCGGCCTCCGGCGAACAGCTTCCGGCTGGCGACAAGACGCTTCGGAGCTTTCGCGAAAGCGTCGAGGGTACTCTTACGCAACAGGATCGTATTCTAATCGTGGGCCAGGCAATCCAGATGCTCGACAATTTCTATGTCCATCGCCCGTTAAAGGAAGCGATCCATGCGGTGCGCCCGATCCAGCGACTTCGCGTGCTCCAGCGCCGGCTGATGCAGGAGAGCAATATTCCTGCCGGTGAACGGGACGAACTGGCGTTTCACAATACGCTAACTCAAGTTTTCAACTCGGTACGCGACCTTCATACGAATTATCAGCTTCCGCAGCCTTATCGCGATTACATCGCCTACCTGCCTTTCGAGGTGGCTCCGTTCTATGAGAACGGAGTTCGGAGGTACGTTGTAACGCGTGTGTTGACCGGCCATCAATTCCCCGCTCCCGAATTTGGGTCGGGCAGCGAACTGTTCTACTGGAACGGGATGGCGATCGAGCGCGCCGTGCGTGCGAATGCCGAGCAGACCGCCGGAAGTAACGACGCGGCGCGCCACGCGCGAGGCGTCAGTTCTCTGACAATCCGGCCCATGAATACAGCTCTGCCGCCGGATGCCGATTTCGTCGACCTGGAATTTCTGCCGCGACACGGCGATCCGAAGAATCTGTCTCAGCGGCGACAGATGCGGCAGCAATGGTTCGTCCGCTATGCGCCGACCACGTCGGGCGGCTCCGACAAGACGGCCGTGTCGGCGCCCCTTGCGCAAATTCAGCCGCAACCTCCGCAGGCGCCTCCGGCGGATATCTCCTTCGCGGCGAATGTGTCGGTGGATTTTAGCCGACACAGCATGGCGCGGTCGGCGAGTGTCATCTTCGATCAACCGGCCAAGATCGTGCCTCCGGCGGAGGCGGCGCAGCCGGCAGCTGCCGTTCCCGCGGCGTTGCTGTCACGAAATCTCGGGCAGGCCGCGGTGCTCGGCCTCGATAACGCGGCGGATGCGGTGCGGGAGGCGCGCCAGCTCATCTTCGATTCCGGCGCCTTGCGGAACCTGCAAAGCGCTAATTTCGGTGAGCAAGTCTCGGGCTTTTTCGCTAGCGCATCGCCTGACTCGCTGGAGGAAAATCCGACCGGCACGGAGATCAGCGTCATGGTGCCCTGGAACGCTGCGTTCCGGGCCAGGACCATCGACATTGGCGGCGTAACCTATGGCCACATCCAGATCCGAACATTTCATGTTGAAGACGCTGACGGCTTCGTTGCGGAATTCGTCCGGCTGCTCGGGAGCACTCCACCAAATGGTCTGATCCTAGACGTGCGTGGCAATGGAGGCGGCAGCATCCTGGCTGCCGAGCGACTGCTCCAGACACTTACCGCGACGAGAATCGAACCTGAACGTATGCAGTTCGTCGTCACGCCGGGTACACTCGATCTATCACGTAACAACCCGGTCGGTTCCCAGATTCCCCTTGATCAATGGCGCCCATCGCTTGAGGAGGCAGTCGAGACGGGCTCTCTGTATTCTCATGCCTTCCCGCTGACCGACCCGGTCAGTTGCAACTCGATCGGGCAGCGCTATTATGGCCCTGTTGTGCTGGTGGTTGACGGCAACTGCTACTCTGCAACCGACATGTTTGCCGCAGGTTTCCAGGACCACCGGATAGGCAAGATCCTTGGCGTCGCCAGTAACACTGGCGCCGGCGGAGCGAATGTCTGGGAGCACTGGCTCCTGAACCTTGTCCTTCCGACGGGATGGGGGCTGAAGCCGTTACCGAACAACGCCAGCATGCGCGTGGCCATACGCCAGTGCCTGAGAGTTGGACCGCGCGCCGGAGCATTGCTTGAAGACTTCGGCGTCGTCCCTGACGAGATACACAGACCCACCCGCGCCGATGTGATGGAAGGTGATCGAGAGTTGCTTGCTCGTGCCGCAGAACTCCTCTCGAAGGAACCTCGTCGAGAGATCAGCGTCACAATAGGCGCCTCCGATCCGGCCAAGCCGGGCTTTCGCCTTGTGAGCATCAATACGGTCGGACTGACGAGGCTGGATTTCTACGTCGAGGGCAAGCCGGAGGGAAACGTCAGTCTCAATCCGGACACCGCGGGCAAGGCCACGCTGACGCTGCCCATGAAAGCCGGGTCGAACATCAACCTGGCCGGATTCATCAAGCCGAACGATCTTGTGGCTGTCGCGGTCCATCGCGGGAACGTGGCGTAGAGGAGGCGGCGGTCATCCGACTCGGACAGCAGGGTCAATTCTCGATGCGGCGCTGACGCCGCCTGACGAATGGAGAGGAGTTGGGCTTGACAATCTCTCGGGAGCAACAGCGTTTCCCGACGCGCAACTATCCCTACCGGAAGGGTGGTGCGTGCCTGGCCGCGCCTGCCGACGCAGTGCCGCCCGAAGCGAATGTGCTCTATCGTCGAGTCGGCGGGATCGATACCGACCCACGGCCGATGGATGCCGAGGAACTCGCCAAGCTAGATGACCCTCTTGGCCGACTGCTGCGCTCCGGCAATCCGTTTCCGCTGACGGCGCGGAGCCTGATTGCAGCCTTCGACGTACTCGGCGGGACACCGGATGCGCTGCCGCGACAGCTGGTCTTTTTGGTCGCAGATGGCGGACATATTCCGTGGACACCGCAAACCGATCGGCTCCAGCGCGCATTCCGTTTCGTGATCGTTCGTGGAAAAGCCGACTTCACGTTGCTCGTTTCCTCAAGCACATTACCCGATTCCGCCGCGGACGATGCGTTTCTGCAGATCATCGGCTGGGACGATACGCACAAGGTGTTTCATTTCTACGAGCGGCTGGCTGGTGCCTACTTCTGGGCTGGGATGTCGTCCCACGCATTACAGGCCGCCACACGCGGCAAAGGCCCTTTCGACAGCCATGTGAACGGTGCGACGGTCATGAAGGAGCTGCGATCGCCCTGGATTCATTGGCACGCGCCGCAGGCAGGCATCAACGAAAACGCGCTGGCGCCTGACGATCCACTGCGGAACGATCCTCTATTCATTGGCCGCGTAACCGCTGAACGCATGGAGACCGAGGTTGCGCGACCTGGCATTCGGCGCTGGAATGCGGCGCGTATCGCCCGGGCGGTCGACGCCGACGGCAGCTGGAACGACGTTCGCCACTTCCTGCGCCAGGCTGTGACGGACACCACGGTGAACCTAGCCACGTCGGAAACGGCGAGCCGCCTGATTGGGGAGCAGACTCCACTTAAGCTACCGCTGTCGTTCTTTCTCAACCGCGATACGCTGTTCACAACCTTGGGCCTCGAGCCCGACGACCCGGCAGATGCCGACATCGTGATCCCGGGACTGGTCTATCGGCGGTGTCTGGCCGATTACGACGTTCATCTGTCCGACGGCTTGCTGCGCATCGAGGGCGACTCGCATTTTGCCTTTCTGACGCCCGAGCCGGCTTTCGAGGATACGCAGCTGATCGATGCCCTCGTGCTGGCCAGCCTGTTGACCAGGCGCTTCGTCGCGGCGCTAACGATGACTGATTTCCCAAATCCAGTCTTTTCGGCGCGCCGGGCGGCCCTGCTTCGCCATGTGCCGACGGTCGCCAAAGGCCCAAACGCCGGAGAAGCAATGGAACGGGAATTTCTGGAGGAGATCCGTGCCACTACAGGTCAGCAAGGCAATGGCGCCAACAGTCCGGAGCGGGAGTTCCTCTCGAACTTCGAGACGGTGGATTTCGAAGCCGCCTCCAGGGAGCGCATCGCGCGGTACTTCGCGTTGTTGAGGGCGGGCATGACCGATCCCGAGACCGTCGACGGCTGGTTCCGTCTAGCGGAGTATCGACGACGGCGGTTTCGCCGTAGGCCACTCGCCGAATTCGCGCTGACCACCCCGCGGACCAACATACCGCTGACGGCCGCTCCCTTGCGGATGACCGAGTTTGGCCGTGTCGAGCCTGTCCGGACTGCCGAAACAGACGAGCCCCAACCACCTCAGGGAGAGACTTAATGCCCCGCTTCGATCCGCCTGGATTTCTCGATGACCTCGATGCAGCCGGCAAGCAGGCCTGGAGCCAGCAGGTCTCTGCCTGGCTCGACAACGCCCGCGAAGGAGATCCTGCCCGCAATGACGGGCCGCGCGATCAGTTCTTCAATCCGCTGACCAATCCGCCAGCCGCGGACGCGCAGGTTGCCGTGATCTCGTGGAACGCGTTTCCTCGCCAGGTGCGCCTCAATTCCCTGAGTGATATGCAACGCTGGCGTCGGGCCGACGCGGCGCGCAGTGTCCAGGACGAATATTGCGAATGGAGCGCGGCGCGCGATCCGGCCAGCGGCAAGATCATGCGTGTCGATTTCACTTGCGAAGGCCCCGAATACTGGCAGTTCTTGGCTGGCCAGGACCCGGAAAAGGTCGTGTCGCTCTATCGGGAACTTGTTTCGCCCTCGGTCCAGCGCGAAGACCTCTTTGTCGGCGGTGTCTACGAGCCCAGGAACCGCTTCAACAACTCGACCAGCAACGGCATCGTGCATCTGATCCAGGACTCCAATACGCTTAGGGCGGAGATCTGGCTGGGCGCTGCCGCAACCATTCGCCGCAGGCGGGCCGGACAGGACATCACCGACGCCCAGGCGTTGATACAGTGCTCGCGTTATGGCGAGCCGAACCGCCACAGCGACCCGTTCATCGGCGATCAGGTCAACGCCCTCGCCAGGAGGCTGGCGGATATCACGCTGAACAACCCTGTGGGGCTTTATCTTCATCAGTTTAACCCAGTGGGTTGGGTGACGCCCGACGGCGAGAATGCAATGAACTTCTGGCGCTTCACGCGCGGCAGCAACGATCATTTCGTGCGCGCGACCTACGAAGTTCCACCTGGGCGCGGCTATGTCGTGGGCGACATCAAGATCGACGGCCGGCCTATCCAGTTCGGCGCACAGATCGCGGACTTCATCACCATCAAGCTGGAGGGCATGGCTACTCGCATCGGGCAGAGTACGGTTGCCTCTTTCGAGGGATGCTGGGGAGAGGCTGGTGCGCCGCCTGCGGTCGTCGCCTCTGAAGCGGCGGATGCGCTTGCTTTGCCGACCCGGCGTCCCGGCCGAAGCGCAGCATACGAAGCGCTTTCTGACCAGACGGTCGCCGAACGCACCGTCTTCGAAGCACTGCCGCAGGTGCTTCGCCAGAGCCTCGACCAAGCCGACGCGGCCGACGACGCTGCCTCGCCGCCAGCATTGCTGCCCTATCCCCGGCTGCCGGATTCGAACTTTGTTCCCCGTTCTGTTGCCGGCAGGATCATGGCCTATGCCTCGCCGGATTCAACCTACGCCGTCACGAAGAAGCTGATCGATAGCTCGACCCGCTCACTCGTGATCGGCATCTATGACTTTAGCGCGGAATACATGAAAGAACATCTGAAGCGCGCGATGCGGCGCGGCGTCTCTCTATCTCTGATGCTAGACACAAATTCCATCGAGGAGCGGAGCGTGCTGGATGAATTGGCGGCGCTCGGTGCGAACTGCGTCAAGGCGCCATCCAGCTCGGCCGGGAATCCCGTGGCCTACTTTGGCAACGCACACGAGAAGATAATCGTGGTCGACGGCGAGATCGCGATGATTCAAAGCGGCAATTGGTCGGAAAATAGCATCCCCTTCAACGAGGGCGACGGGGTGGTAATAGGGAGTTTCGAACCCGGCAATCGCGATATGGGGATGGCAGTTGAATCGCGCGAACTGGCAGCCTTCTTCTCCGATCTGGTCGCCCGCGACATGCGGCTGTCGCAAGGGCAGCCGCCGGACGCAGTTCCGCCCGGTGTGCTTGCGGCTGCTTCGCCAGCCAGCGATATCTTCTTCGAAGCAGCGCCGCCAGCGATTCCGACGAGACTGTTTTCCAGCATCACCGTCACGCCGGAGTCACCGATCAGCGTCACTCCGGTCATCACACCGGAAAATTTTCATCCGACGCTCAGCCTCTTGCTCAGGTCCGCCAGGCGCAGCGTTCGCATTGAGCAGCAATACCTCCGCGGCGGGCAGCCCGCGGTCGAGGCACTCCTGCAAGAGATCGCAGATGCACGCGCGGATCACCCTGATCTTGACGTGCGGATCATCGTCTCGAAAAAATATTTGAATACGGGCCAGAAACAGAAATTCGTGAAGGCGATGGACGATTTCGACTTAGCGTTCGATACAAACTATCGATATCTCTCGACCCGTCATTTCGTCCATTGTCACAACAAGCTCATCGTGGTTGACGATGAGAAGGTGTTGCTTGGCTCGCAAAACTGGTCGACAACCGGGTTGCTTTCCAACCGCGAAGCCAGCCTGCTCGTGGAGCATTCTGGCATCGCCAGCTATTTTGCGAAGCTCTTCGACGCCGACTGGGAACTCAGCGAACCTGGAGCTGCGCCACCCGACTTTATCGATCCCGCCGAGGCGGGTATCCGATCTGCTTCCGATTTCGCCCAAGGTGGTGTGGTGATATCCAGCGTGGCCGACTACAGGGACATTTGAGCGGCTCGGCTATCGTCAAACGTTGCCGGATCGTTTCAGGGGTCTAGTCGCATCGGCAGTCTACGCAGTAATAATGACTGCAGTTGATCATCAGCAGTTACAGCAGAAGTGTTTGAATCCAAAATTGGAGGCAACAAAATGCCGCAAGAGCTTTTCACCCTAGCCACGCTGGGAACCTTGGCTGGAGCAACCGGAGCAACTGTGATTGTCGGTAATACGATACAATCAGTCGCCAACTACGGCGCCAAGTGGCTCTCACTTGTGATCGCGGAGCTTATCATCGTCGCGGTCGCCTTTTTCGCGGGTGCGACGGATGTCAGTGCATACTTCGTCGCCCTATTGAACGGGTGCCTCGTCTACGCGTCGGCTATTGGACTCAACACGATGACATCGCCCGCGCAGCCATTGGGGTCGCCGAGCCCGCGATCGGCGAACCAAGTGGGCTTGCCGCCGCAGGACATTAGCGGTTCCCGAGGACGCGGCTTCTGGAACCGTTGGTGGTAGTGACTTGGATGCGGTCGTCTGGGGGTTCCGACCCTCGCTCCCATGAGGGTCACTGGCATGATCGCCTCGGGTCCGCAAGCCGCCCGGCGCGCCCAACACCTATGGGTACGACGCGCATCGTGTCGAGACCGAACGCCACTCTTTCGGTGTCTACCAGAGTTCGACGCGCTCGATCGTGTTGAATTGTTGAGCAAAGAGAAGCTGTGGCCGTTGATATCACGCCGGACATTAGCCGCGGTCCCGGGAATACAGAAGAGGCGACCGACGAATAGGGACTCCAGCTAATTCGACGAGTTTACGTCCCTAGGAAAATCACTTATTCTGTGGTGCTCGGCCCTAAGAACGATATAAGTTTACTCTTGATTTGTCTTCGACGTCAGCCGCTATTGAACTCTTTCAGAAATTCCCTTCTTATTTGCGGATTAGGGCATGAAGCGTCCGGTTCTCAGGTGGCATAGGCCCGCGGCGCGGACCTACGATGGTATTTCGCAGGAAGGCTTGCAAAACCTTCCTCCGTTGCAGCAGCAGCGCGCTCTCCTAGAAACAGTCGGAGTGCCGCTCGTTGCAGACGCTAAGACTGCCAAGGACCAAGCGATCGGCTTGCTGAAGGTCGCGGCCGAGGTCGAGCACGCGCTGCTGGTTCAGTATCTCTATGCCGCGGACTCGATCCTCGACGGCGAAGGGCCTCCTTCCTATGCGAAAATGCTGCGCAACATCGCCATCCAGGAGATGGGACATCTGGCGACGGTGCAAAATCTGCTGCTTCTGCTTGGCGGACCGGCGGCTTTGCACATGCAGCGAGATGTCCTGCGTAAGTTGAGCGAATACAATCCGATTCCTTTCGTCCTGGAGCCGGTGCGGCTGGAGTCGCTGGCAAAGTACACGGTTGCCGAGCAGCCGGCCAAGGTCTCCGATGGACTGGAGGCTTTGGTCAGTCGACTTCAGAAAATCGCCGCGACGGATGCCGGTATCGAGCCCAATCGTGTCGGGGCGATCTATGCGATGGTGCGGTGGTTCCTTCTGGACGAGGATGAGGCAACGGCTTGGATGGATCTAACCGCAATGGTCGATCTGCCGGGCAATACGCATGTGACCGACCAGGATCTGCAGCCGAGCGACGTGGTCCTGGCTCATCAGGCGACGTCCACCGAATGGGGCGACCACTTCGATTCATTCCTGTTGGAGACGGCAACGACACGCGAGACGGCGGTGAAGGCGATCGACGTCATCACCGAGCAGGGCGAGGGGTTCAATACCTCCGATGAAAGCGACACTCATTTTGAGCAGTTCATCAAACTGGTCACTGCACTCGAAGCGGGCAGCATCTCCGTCAAGGCGATTGCGACATCGCCGACGCTTGCGCCGGGTCAAGGCGGCGAGAAACCGCAGGCGATCTTGAACAGCTACACGCGGCTCTGGGCAGGAGTGCAGAGCCTGCAGTACACGCTCGTTGCGCTGAGCATTCTTCACGCAATGTCGCTAAGCCGCGATGTAGCGGGAGATGCGGAGTTGCGCGAGGCACTGGCCAGGCGGGCCGTGCGTGTGGGAATGCGCGAAACGCTTCAACCGCTCTCCGACATCCTGACCGCGCAACCCATCGACATTCCCGGCGGTGTTCTCGCAGGCTCGTGTTACGATCTGGATACGTCGCTTCTGGAGTCGGCGGACACTTTCACACTGGCCGAGCGCCATCTCGACATCCTAGCCCGGCTCGAGAATCTCTACGGTCAGGTGGAGGCGTCGCCGGAGTTCGTGAAGCCCGAGAATAAAGACCATGGGACCGTACTGAAAGACCTTCGCAAGACCGACCAGAAACACAAGAAACTGTTCGATTTCCTGCCGTCAGGCCCCGGCATCGGCTGATTGAGCAGGGCAGGGAGGATAGATTGGTTAGCTACAGAATATTTCCAGCCATCGGCATTGCACGGATCGGCGGCGACGAGGATTTCTTCCTAGGACCGGAACGGGTAGGGGAAGGTCCTATAGAACCGGCTTCGGGCGCCAAGGCGACGCGTTTCAAGAGCGCCGACGGCAAGTTGATCCGGAAGCAGGGTGCGCGGTTTCATTTGTTCGAATCAACGGACGGTGTGGCCTGGACACCGGCAAAACTGCCTATCGGCGCGACGGTCGAATGGTCGGTCGTTCTGGCCAATACTAAGGCTGCCGCCGAACGGCCGTCTGTGCCTCCCATCAAGGCGACCCGTCCGGTGATGGCCGCCGGAAGTGAGGGCATGGCGATCGTCTCCGCGAAGACCACGATCACCGGCGCCGGACAGTCCAGTGCAGCGCTTGGCGGTGTGTTTGTAACAATTGGCCCTACCGGTCAACCATTCATCGTCGAGGTGAAGCTTGGCCAACTGCGTACCGACGATCAAGGTCGCCTGATCGTGACTGGTGGCGACGGGATATCAGGCGCACCGGCAGGTATGGCGGTCGGACCGAGCTTCTACAACAACGAGAAATGGTTCGACGACGTAGCGGATGGACCCGTGACCGCAAAGGTCATGCTTGCGGGTGGCGCGACACAGGATGCTGAAGGCGGGGCTTGGGTCATCATCGGTCCGCCGGACTACGCGCCGAATATCGGCGGGATAGTAACCCTGTTCGACATTGTGCGCGAAAAGGGAAATGCCCCGATCCCAGAAGTTCCTTCCTTCGCGGCAGAGATATTGCCCATCATCCAGCGGACGCGACGCCATCGTTGGGTGAATGGAAAATCCAATTGGTCACATAGCGACATCGACGTTCCTAACCTCGGCAACAATGCGGCCGCACACAAGACAGCGCGCGCGAATGCACTTGAGATCATCAAGGAAGCCGAAAAGATCCTTGATGGGCACATCGACGAGAACGGCCCGCCGTTCCAACTGACCACGGGCCAGAAGGCGATGCTAGACGCCTGGGTTCAGGGCGATTTCAATATGTCACCTCTGGATATCCCCGCCCTAAGCGGCTCGGGACTTACCCGCGCTTCCCTCGAAGGAGCCGTCGGGCAAGGTTTCTGCCCCGGTATTGAGGCAGGCATATTGGTTGAAGACAGATCCATCTACCTCGAACCTTTCGATTATCGCATCGATCATGGAGAGATCGCGGCGGGCGATCTGACAGCCTTGATGGCGCAGCCGTGGCAGGCGGATTTCTACGATTGCGCAGGCAGTTGGTGGCCTGCGCAGCGTCCGGACGAAGCGCCACAGTCCGACGATTTCGACGACACGAAAGAGTGGGTCCGCGATGTGAACTCGCAAAGCGACATGGTGGAGAAGTTCCAACTTCTCGGTTTCATTCTGAAGCAGGGAGACGACGAGGTCTACATTGAAAGTGAGCGTGCGACCCCATTCGTCGCGTAGAGGATCGTGGACGAGACTTCCGCAACTTACTTCGCAGCGGTGATCGGTGGCGGTCCCGCCGGCAGCGCCTGCGCCCTTCGGCTGGCGCGGCTCGGGTATCCGGTCGCGCTGATTGCCGATGAGCCGGGCGCTCGAGTCGGCGAAACCGGCGGACCCCGGCTGACCCGCACAATGGACCGATCCGGGATTTCGCTGCGGCGCGACATTGGTTGGCCGGTCGAGCGATTTCACTCGGTCTGGGGCAGCGCGGACGAAGCGGTGCGCGACGAAGTGTTCTGGCATGCGACGGGGGGCAGGTCGTTGCCGCGACCGGTGTTCGACCGACATTTGCAGGACGCCGCAGCCGAGGTGGGGGCGACGGTGTTTCGGAATGTCAGCGCCGCTGGGGTCATCTGCGAAGCAGACCGGTTTTGTATCCATCTACGCCACGTCGGACGATCAGCCACATGCGTGGCCGAGTTCATCATCGAAGCTTCTGGCCGCCGTACCCGCTCGGTCGTGCACCCCGACGCCAGCCGCTACTTTGTCGATGGACTGGTGTGTGCCTCAGTTCTGGTCGATCTCCCGGCCCGAATGACTGCGTCCGCTATCGTCGAGGCGGTGCCGACCGGATGGTTCTATGTAGTGCCGTTCGAGGGGCGCCACGTGCTCTGCTTCTTCACCGATGCAGATCTGCTGACTGCCCGGCCAGACGCCAGCTTTCTCCGGCAGATGCTCGCAAGCTCATCGCTCCTGGCGGGGCTTACACGAGTTGACGGCACTTCCGGCGTCGGCGTCCGAGATGCCCGCACTTCAATCCGCACTTTACTTTGGCGTGGGAAATGGATCGTTGCTGGGGACGCGGCCTGGACGCTCGACCCACTGTCCGGAGACGGCATCGAACGAGCCGTTGACTCGGGCACCGCGGCGGCGGACGCTATCGTCAAGGCATTCCAATCCAAGTCCTCACGTCCATTGCGCCAATATGCGGTAGCAAGCGCGGAAAAATTCCGCCGTCTCCTGGCGGCGCGCCACGACGTCTACGGGCGGGAAATGCGGTGGAGGCAAGCGCCGTTCTGGCGCTCACGCGCATTGGCGGTGTCGCTTGGTTCCTCGTAGATACTGGATTGCGACGTTTCAGGCAGGGTGAAGTTGTCCTTGAAATAAAGGTGCATTCGCCAGTCGACGCCTTCGAGCAGGGGTCCGACGGATTCATTCCTGCAAGTGCTTTTGTTCGGTCTGCCGCATCGCCGAGTGGGGTTCGCCCGAGTCGATAAACAAGGCCCCCGGTCTTCGGATGTTGACCCCAGGAGCTATTTAACCTGCTTTTGTCGGACAATGCGCTTCGGGCGGCGGCCGTGCTGGATGACAACGCCGTGTTTGCGCCACTTGGCCATGATCGCGCCGACCCCGGTGGTCCGAGTAAGATGCTGGCGGCTGGACCGAATCCACCAGCCTTTTTTGATGTTCTTTGGAAGACGGTAGGCGTTGTCACTCAGAAGGATTCCGAGGTGCCGCAGCGTCGTCTCCATTGTGGTCGCCGAGGTCCAAGATGAATCAGCACCTCCTACTGATTGGGTCGCCAAGCAAATGTCATTATTGTTCCAACGGTTTGGTCGAAGGCCGCCCTACGCCGATCTGAAGTCCACTCTTGATGTAACGGAGTCCAAGTCGACCGTTTGCTCGCGCCCCAACTGCCGAACCTCCGGCTCCATACCAGATGTTGGGTCCAAGCAAAGAGATCGTTTGCATTCTGGCCAATAGTTCGTGCTGGATCTAGCGGACGTCAGGACGCTATTTCCCAATTGCATTCGACCGCGGTAGTCAACAAGTACTGGAGGACCCACCATTGGCGCATAAGGAGGCCGTGTATGTAGCGAAGGCCGATGCGATTGGCCTTCTTCTCGATGAGTTAGAGGCCAACCCAGATCCGAGGGCGCACACCGTATTAGATCTGGTAAATCACTGCAGGAAGCAGCCGGCGATGCGACCGAGATAACGATCCTCGGCGGATACTATAGTCGAAGCTGGCTCATTGAACTGTTCAAGAGGCTTCCTCGCAGCCGTCGGCGCTATTGTCGGGTTAGGATCGCCGTGGGATCGGACGCGACGGTTACACTGCCTTTAGTTTGGGAGGACATGCGTGCCGTTAGGGCGCATCTTCTCAAGCTTGGATACCAAAACCCGCAGGTATGCGTCGTCGGCCGACGCCCCGTTCATTTTCATACAAAGCTCTTCCGATTTCTTAAAACGACGCAACCTTCCTGGTTCATCGGTTCCGCAAACCCTGGCAGCGACCGACACGAACTAATGATGACGCTCGTCGGACGCCACAAAGGATTGTCTCAATATGTCGAGGCGGTATTCGACGGGGCACTGTCGGTCACCGAAAGACCGCCTCAGCGGGAGCCCCCAGGATTTCTTTCTCGACGGCGTGCTCTGTCACAAGCCGCCCGCACAGCGGCTTTTCGTATTCGACGCCTATAGGCTATCTCCGGAGGATCGTAGCAAGATCAACGCGCGAATCGGCGAGGGCAGTGGCGTCGACCACGCGAAACCCTCAACGAGCGGGTTCGGGTGCGGACTTCTAAGCGCAATGGCATGGAGGTTGGCAGTTTTCTCGATGAGGATGAGACGGCCATCCGTACACGGATGCGCGACTACGGCTTAGATACTGTGTTCGGCCTCTGGTTGCCGCGTACCTACGCCGCTGAGGTGGAAACGTCGATCCGGGATCAACGGAGAAGTTTAGGAAACCGACTTTCGGTTATCGGTGCGAAACTGTCCGACCCTAGATGTTTGATCCCAGACTTTGATGGCGCATACTTTTCGTCCGAATCAAAGAATGCGCTATGGGCCAGGTTCTTCATGGGAGCGCCACGACGACAGAGGCGATCCGTCGAGCGATACAGCATAGTCAAGAGAGCCTG